>CAZQKU010000022.1:0-10947 GCA_964593965.1 uncultured Candidatus Saccharibacteria bacterium
CTGAATTGCCCACGCCGGCTATTTCCTGTACCGAATCAAAAGGAATTTTGTCGGGGAAGGGTAGACAAAGTTCACAATGTTCTTTGGCGGCGTCAGTGCATACGACATGGACGGTATTTCCCGCCGCCGCGCCAGCTGGCGCGGCGGCAATATGGATGAAAGCATCAATGGTGATGTCGCCGATGGCGAGCATATCGAAGGAATTTTTAAACATACCACACTATTGTATCATGTCGCCTTTTCTAATGGGAAGTGCTGGAGTGGAGAATTATGCCGGTCTGTATATTAATTTTAATTTCTGCAATCCCCGACACACTCGTACGCTGATATTATTTTTTGTCTGTCCGGTAATGAGAGATATCTCCGACAGCGACAAATTTTGCACAAAGCGCATACGCATAATTTTTTGATAGGCGAGTGGAAGTCTGGCAATTAAAAGAAATGCATCTTTTCCGTCCAAAAAATCGATCAATCGCTCATGATCACTATTACTCGGTTCAAAACCTTTTTCGATCAAGTCCTCAAGTGACGTCATCCGATACTTCCGTCTTCGATATTCATCAATAATCAAATTGTTGAGGATGTGATAGAGAAAAGCTTTCATCGTCTCGATCTTGCCGCCTTTCACCAGATAACCCCATGTCTTCAAAAAGGTGTCTTGAACCATGTCTTCACCCATGGCATGGTCTTGCAATTTGAAAAAGGCATGAGAATTGAGACCTTTGTTATAGTCATGGTGAGCAGTGGTCAAGAGTGCTTGTTGGAGGATTTTTTGTTTTGGAGTCATCATAACCTAATTATGCTGAACGTGGACGAGTTCCATTACAGGAGCATTACAATACCATCATAACAGTCCTGATATATCTCTATTTCACTTCATGTAATTCTGCCGTAGTCAATTTTCTCATTACACCGGCATTACGTGCACATTGCAGAAAGTAGTAAGATATGTTGTTTTGAGTGTAGCATGTCGTAGACATAATAGCGAATGTAATGGTATAGACTTTTTTACGGCTACCTATAGTGAAAGGTCATTAACAAAATCAATTAATTATTAATTAGGTTTAATTTTAAAAATAAATGTATGAATATATTTAACACATCACGTTCGTATGCAGTTGCTATCGCTTCCGTCGTCGCTCTCGGTATAAGCTTTACTGGAGCTATGATCGCGAGCGCTCAGACAGTGCCGGCGACGACAATGCCAGCTCTCTATAACAATGCTGGTACAGAAGTCAACATGAGTAACACTTCACCGCTTGGAGCTGGATATTATTACTTGGCACCCGGAGCGCAATCGAATACCCAAGTATATTATTACGGCAACGGCACATTCGTTGACCAGACCACAGGGATATACGGCGGCAGTGTCAGCGATCCGAACGGTACAGTCGGTGTGACTCTTGTGTACGGTACCATGGAAGGAACAATTGTTCCCGGTGCTCCCAATACCGGAGTAGGAGGTAATGCCATGGCAGTATGGATGACACTCATTGTCACTGGCGTATTGGCAATAGCCGGAGTATCGTATCTTACGACACGCACGTCTACCGCAGGAGCATTATAATCAATCAACAGCAAAAAACGGATGCCCAACGGCGTCCGTTTTTGCATACACAATGGACATAAAAAACACACGACACCTGCGATCAAGAAAAGAAAAAATCACGGCATATTGTATCGGCGCAATTGTCGTTATCTGTTCTGTTATTTTTATTGTCACTTTTGTCAAAGCTGACCTGTATAACCCTGCTGATACGGGAATGGATACGGGGATACGGATGCGCAATCCAATGTTTATTCCATTTACTTCAGCATCATCATCTATTTCTAACTCAGCGTCTACATCTATATATTTCAAAAATAACGCCACTGCTGTTGCGCTTCCTGTACAACATGGTACAAATCCTTCTCGCCTTATCATTCCAGCACTCAACATAAACGCTCATGTGCAGTATGTCGGCATAAACGCCACAGGCAATATCGGCACGCCAAATAATTTTACCGATGTCGCATGGTATTCGTACGGCGTCGTACCGGGTGAGGCAGGTACCGCCGTTATTGACGGTCATGTGGACAACGGTCTTGGTTTGGCTGGAGTTTTCAAGCACTTGTCGGATATACACATCGGAGATGAAGTGGATATTATCACCAAGGATAGCGAGAGAGTACGCTTCATCGTCGCCAACATACAAAAATATGACTATCAAAATGTTCCTGCACAAGCTATTTTCGGTACAAGCTTAGCTTCTAGTTTCCTCAATCTTATAACCTGCAATGGAACATGGGTACAGGGTGGCGATACATATAACGAGCGACTGATAGTTACCGCTCGTCTCATGCCGTAATGATATCAACTGTATTAAGTTACAACACCGTACGGCATCATGTTAATTGGTAGACGTGTTTTACATCATGAAAAATACAAATACAAATACAAATACAAATACAAATACAAATACAAATACAAATACAAAGACTATACTTATAATAGAAGATGAGAAAAGTATCCGTGCGGCGCTTGTTGATTTGTTGTATCTCAAAAACTTTATACCAATCGAAGCAAAAAACGGCAAAGAAGGTCTTGAAATGGCGCTTTCGAAACACCCGGAACTTATTCTACTTGACCTTATTATGCCGGAGATGGACGGTATGACGACACTTAAAAAAATCCGTGAAAATACATGGGGACAAAAAGTACCCATCATTATTCTGACGAATTTAAGTGCGACCGCGGAACAACGTGCCGACGATACCGTCACAAATAAACTGACATATTATTTCATCAAATCAAATTGGAAGATCCATGATATTGTAAAGAAGATAGAAGAAATAGTGGAAAAATAAAATATGGTATGAAAAAAAGAACTATTTTTTCCGCATCTGATGACATTATCCTTAATCTGAAAGTTTTGGCTATGGAAAAGGAGAGTGTTCGAAGAAAACTTGCCGTCACAGCGGCGAAACTTGCCATGACCGCAGAAAAACTTGCGGTAACCGCTCGGGAAAAAGAAATTGTTCGACGCAAACTTGTCGTGACTGCAGAGAAACTCAAAAAGTCTCATGATACGCTGGAGAAGAAAGTTCTCGAACGCACCAAAAGTCTTGAAATAGTTAGAGCGAAAGAAAGAGCGATTTTGCTTTCAATCGGTGACGGACTGATTGCGACTGATGAAAAAGGCAAAATTATCCTCATAAATAAAACCGCTGAAAAATTACTTGGTAACAAAAATAAAGAAGTCATAGGAAAGATTTTTTCTGAGATAACTCTTCTTGAAGATGAAAAGGGGACACCAGTACCATTGGAAAAACATCCAGTGAATATGGCTCTGAAGAGTGGTATCACCACGACCAGTACGGATGCAACATACTATAATGTCAGAAAAGACAAAATCAAATTTCCTGTGGCAATCACCGTAACACCCGTTATGCTTGGTGGAAGGGTAATCGGGACGATCAAAGTCTTCAGAGATATCACCTCCGAGCGAGAGATCGACAAGGCCAAGACCGAATTCGTATCATTGGCATCACATCAACTCCGTACACCGCTCTCGACGGTCAATTGGTATGCCGAAATGCTTTTGTCCGGAGACATTGGTGAGTTGAATGCAAAACAAAAAATATACCTCGATGAGGTGTATCGTAGTAACAAGCGTATGGTCGAGCTGGTGAATGCCTTATTGGACGTTTCCAGCCTTGAGTTGGGGACGTTCGTGATTGAGCCAAAATCAACCGACATCTGCAAGCTTGCCCGGGATGTCATACATGAACAGAAGCCGCAGATCGATGTTAGAAAAATAAAATTCCAATTTTCATGTCATAAGAATAGTTTGTTCATGCAGGCTGATCCGAAGCTCCTGCGGATGGTCATGCAGAATATTCTGTCAAACTCGGTGAAATACACGCTTCCGGGTGGAAAGATACAATTATCTATCTTATTGGTAGATAAAAAGAATATCCAAATCAAAGTCTCCGACACCGGCTATGGCATACCACGAAAACAGCACGGCAAGATATTCACCAAACTATTCCGCGCGGATAATGTCAGAGAAAAGGATACCGACGGGACCGGTCTTGGGCTTTATATTGTAAAATCTATCGTCGAGAAGTCTCGCGGTAGGATATGGTTTGAATCTCCGGAAAAGAATAAGGGCACGACATTCTACGTAACATTACCAATCGACGGTATTCCTAAAAAATAATATGAAGAAAAAAACTATACATACGGAGGCCATACATAAGAAGACTATATTGGTCATAGAGGATGAAAGACCTCTTCTCGAAGTGGTCAATGCCCGGCTCGAAAAAAATGGCTTTGGCGTCATCACCGCACGGAGTGTCGACCAGGTATTCGATTCCAATCTTGAGAAGAACGACGTGGGCATTATCAGCGTCAAGAATATACAACAAGCTCTTGACTATCTTACGGATCTCGAGAAAATTGACGCTATTTGGCTTGATCACAATCTTCTTGGTACAGAGAATGGTCTCGATTTCGTCAAGAAATTCAAAGCTAACGGCGGACGATGGAAGAGCATTCCCATCTTCGTAGTCTCTAACACCGAAGACACCAAGACTGTCCAGTCTTATATTAAGTTGGGGGTGAGCAAATACTACGTCAAGAGCAATTACCGGCTCGATGAGATCATCGATGACATAAAGTCTTCACTGGACTATATATAAGACAAAGCTCTTAGAAGCTAATAATTAACGATGAGTCTTCATCCATGCCGCGATGTCGGTAAAAGTGATACTCGTAGGAAGAGCGAACTCAGATTGATTGGGTGTCTGACGTGTGCAGGAATACGTAGTTGGTTGATTGACGTCAATGCCTCCGGCTTTACCCAACATGGCGGATGAGCTAGCCGCCACCGACCATGGTAATTTGATGCCTTTGGACAATGCGTCACTCCAAAGATAGACCGTGCCGCTTGAGATGATCATATGTGAACTGGTAGTTTTGTCCGAAGTATCCGTCTTGCTGAAATCGCCGCGCATACTGCCCGAATCCATGTAAACGGTACCAGATAAACTCGATGTGCTGGCGGTAGCGGCGATCGAGAATGTACATATCTTGGTCGCACCTGAACTGATAAGGTCATGCATAGTCTGACGAGCTGCGATGGCTGTCACTTGACCGGACTGACTTGATTGACTTGATCCGCTCGACGAAGAAGACGAGGTCACACTGGGCGAACCTGAAGCAGGAGCTGGTGCAGATTTTCCTGACAACATTAAAATAACGATGATAATCACTACGATGACGACTCCAACGATCCAATATAATGTTTTTTTATTCATATGCTTAAAAATTAAAGTTGTTAAAACGAATCTATCTTTATGTTGCAATTATATCATACTCATAGAAGCGATGGGAAGGAACGTGGCATAAATATGTAATAAGCTATACAACAGTACGGCACTTAAAAATTATATATATGGATACGAAACGAAAAATAAATAAATCTGGAATGTTCAGGGGTAAAAGCAATAAGCTTGGCTATGGTGGTCGAGCGGCTCAACTCAAGGCCCGTGGAGTGCCAGGAGGGGTCATCGGAAATCTTGCTCGTATGGCGCAGGCCGCTCCGGGACAGAAAAACTATCACCCACGTCATGACACATGATCCGATCTTTGAAAGCATGTCGTGGTAGATGCTTGTGTCAACGCCGCTATGATTTTGTCCGGATTCGCATGCTGGACAAAGTCAGAATCTGTGTAATGGAAAAATAAAAAAAGCCGTCACGGGACGGCTTGGGTAGTACGGTTAACCGGTCATAATCTCGGCGGCTTCGCGATGGAGTAATCGGATCGGTGTGCGACCGATGAGACTTCGCGGTGTGGACGGTTCATCCTCAAATGTCCAGAGGCGAGGGCGACCCGAACCCTCACTAACGTAGATGTCATAGGCGAAGTCACTGCCGTCAGCTGTACGTCGGAAATCTGCAATGAAGGCGTGATTGGGGCACCTCCAGAGATTGCGGGATTGGTCATCCTGACACAATCGCTCCCAGCATTCGCTTTCATTACTGCGTTCGCGAAGCATTTCGCTCACGAGCTTGTTGCTACGTTGATCGCCTTTCGGATCGATGAACCAGACATAATTTTTTGGCATAACACAAAATATCCTTCTGTCCGTATCATACACTACTTTTGCAATTCAAAGTATCGTAATAAAAAAATAAAAACCGTTTTCCTTGTCTCTCGACGTGGAAAACGGTTGGTAATTCGGTGTAGGCAGAATCGTAAAATCACTTTTTTTTGTCTGACTTCTTCTTTTGGGCCGGCGGTGCAGGTTTTCTTTGTTTATCCTGCCGTTGTTGTACATGTCCATTTCGGTCGGTGCGGAAGCGATCGTTACGGATCGCATGGCTTCTCCAATCGCCGTGGCCAGCCCTTTCCCAATCATGGAATCGTCCCAAACGTACGTCGTCGCAGACGGCCCATACGCCGTCATCAAGGCAATAATAGACGCCGCCAACCTCCCCGACAAATCCAATTTCTGGAACTTCCACATACGTTTCGGGAACTTCGACAACCACCGCCGGTGCCACGACCACAGGGACTACTGGCACGACGTCAATGACCGGCAATTGTAATGACATCCGTCCGTCTGGGCCAATCACACAGCCGGATACGAGCACCAAACCTATCGTCGCAATTGTCAGGGAACAGACACGCAACAATTTCATTTTCATTCTCAATCCTTTTCTTTATTTCATTGTTTCTGTGCACCATGTTTTTATGGTGTTTTTCGATACCTACCATACCATATCAAGTGTTATAAAGTCAAGGAAAACAGGGGTAGAACGTGTTGACTTTTTGAGTAATTTATCGGAGTATCTATACGGACCTAGAAAGTACTTTACAAATAGGAGAAATATATGAACGATAACCTTGTGGCTAAGCCGCCACCTCTTTCAGAATCACTGGTAGGAGAATACGGCTTTACGCCGGAAGCTCTACCCGTTCTACAACAAGCTCGGTCGATATCCATTGGTCAAGTTCGCGCACTCATGGTACCTGAAGTTCTGGCTGATTTTTCGGGACTCTTGGGAGCAATGGACAAAGCCATTGGATTTCTCGGATCTCGAGGAATTTCAGTCAATTTGAGCGACGGCGCTCAAAAACTTTTGACGCCACGACCTAAAGTCAACGGTCAGGGCGTCAAGGGAAAGCATATACACTCGGTCAAATCCGAGAGGGGCAGAAAACCGCAACCGATCGAAGTATACATAGCCACGTCGGATGAAGATGAAGCTCCGAGAGACGACAGGGATCTCGACCCCGTAGGCCGATATTTGAAGAGCATCGGATCTATCCCGCGCATCACTCCCGAGGAAGAGATTGAGTTGGCGGGACGGATTAAGAAGGGTGATGAAAGTGCTAGAGAAAAGATGATCACAGCCAATCTCCGATTGGTCGTGAGGATCGCAAGAATCTATTGCGACTTAGGTTTATCTCTATTGGACCTCATCAGCGAAGGCAATATCGGTCTCATGAAAAGTGTCGAGCGCTTTGAGCCCGGAAGAGGAGCCAAGCTCTCCACATATGCGGCGTTCTGGATAAAACAATCCATCAAGCGTGCCTTAGCCTATCAGGGACGGACAATCCGTGTGCCGGTGCATATGGTGGATAAGATGGTTCACATGCATCGTACCACTTCGAGGCTCTATCAGGAGTTTGAACGCGAGCCTACAGTTGAAGAAGTCGCCGAGAAGCTGGGTATCTCTCCTGAAAGAGTGAAGAATATGCAGGCGGCATTTACTCGACCTATGCGATTGGATTCGCCCTTCAATGATGAAAACGACGGTACTCTTGCTGATATCATACCTGACACGAGGGCCAGTGATCCGGCACAGAAATCTGAAGATCAATCAGAGTTCGATCAAATACCCGGTTTTATAGATAAACTGACGGAACGCGAACGCACGATCTTGAACATGCGATTCGGACTCGATGATGGTGGCGACGGTATGACGTTCAAAGAGATTGGCAAGAGATTCGGCATCAGTCACGAAAGAATTCGCCAAATACACATAGTCGCTCTTCAGAAGCTTAGGGCTGACATGGAGAGAAAACGTTATAAGAAAATGCCAAAGAAGAGAAAAGCAGTTTCAACAGTTTCATAATTCATCCTCGAATCGTTGATTCGGGGATTTTTAATTTTCCAAAAATCCCCGTAGTAAACAGGAGTTGTAACGGTGGTCAATTTTCATCGCAAAGTTTTCAGAAATCAATTGCTGAAGTTAATCATATCGCAGAAGATTACCATTACACATTAGGTATTACATTTTTTGAAGCATGTATTCTAAATGCCACGCGTCCCTTTCCGTGCATTAAGATAAGCCTCTTTGATTTCTTGGTCACTAACTTCCTTTAGACTCTTTTTTGACTGGTTATAGAATTTTTCTGCCATACTATCTATGATTCCCAAACTATACCCAATACTCATTACAGGAATATTTTTTGCTCTTTCCATGATTTCTTCTCTGAGAGAATTAAGTAGTTCACTATTGTCATCTGACGTCGTTGATTCTATATTTTCCATGTTAACTATTATAGATTAGCTTGGTTGTTAAAGAAAGATTATGTTACATTACTTTTATATCAGCTCCCCGAACATGAGATTATTATAACTATGTTTTCTGATGCGGAATACATGTCAGGGCTCTACAATCAGTTGCTGTTTATAAAGGCGATGGAAAAGGAACAATAAAAAACCACGGTATTTCAAGTGGTCTTGCTGTGCTCAGATTGTCATCTCATTCGGCTTGTTTTCGAATTAGTAGCACATGATGTTTTCCACGTAGACCACTTACGAATCCTCAGATTCATTGCTTATCAAAACAATGCCTCGCCGATCAAGAAATTCTTTAACAACGAGAGCCGTTGTATAGTTTGAATTATTACAGCTCAGCTGGGATGAGGTTGAGCACTTTTCCTTTCTCGCCGTTTGCGTAATGTTCGTTAAAGACATTCATTAAGCAGGTTTCCCCACAGACATAATGGACTTCAACACTTCCATCTGTGGAATTACGGCTTTCGTACCGCTTCGCTTCTGTCAAAGTTGTAGGACACTGACACCGTTCGCAGTTAATTATATCTGCCATATTATTTTCTTTCTACGTTAAAAGATGATAAGACTGTTCCACTTCTTAAGACGTGGCCAGTGATGTTTTATTGCAACAACATACTACATTTACATTAATGTTCTATTTCTAATGTCCTTTAGGATATTCACAATCTTCACTTGGCTCGCGTGCCAGTTCGGGGGGGGATAAATTATGGTTACCGATTTCTATTTATATTATGCTAAAATTTAACATGTGAAAGATTCTCCAATACACAAAAACAGTGTACAGCTTTTTCTTATTAATTAATAAATATTAAATATATTTTCAATGTCCCCCAGATTTCATCTTTACCGAACTGTATAGAATATATCCGTTGATGAAGGAGAGGATGGGGAAGTTAAAGAAAATATCATCAGTATCGTAATAAAAAAGACCTATAGCTTATTAAGCCACAGGTCATTGTGTCACAATCCGTTGTCTATGATTCGCTGTGCGGGAGGTACACCTATTACTGTAGAATGAGAAGGAATATTTTTTAGTACTACAGCATTTGCTCCAATCTTTACATTTTTACCGATGATAATTGGTCCTAGAATGGTAGCTCTTGCACCGATTACAGAACCAGCCTTGACGGTAGGATGTCGTCTGCTTTTGTGTTTCCCTGTACCACCAAGCGTGACTCCATGAAAGAGTGTGACGTTATCTTCCACGACCGCTGTTTCTCAAATAACTATTCCCATACCATGATCAATAAATACACCTTTTCCAATCATGGCACCCGGATGAATCTCCACTCCTGTGAGGAATCTGCTTATTTGGGATACAATCCGAGCAAACAATTTCATTTTTTGTCTCCACAGATAATGGCTCGCTCTATGTATCGTCAAGGCATGAAAGCCGGGATAGCAAAGAAGTGCTTCTATTTTACTTCTGATCGCAGGATCTTTTTCAAGAATTGCCTGAAAATCAGCTTTAACATTTTCCAACATATCTTTTCCTTTCTTTTGAATGTCTATAAAGAACAACGAGCTCTACAAGAGCTCGTTGTTAATAACTAAAATTAGGTAATGATCAACAACCAACTCTCAAGATAGTCAGCTTGTTGCAACACATTTGTATGTTTGTGTTTCGTTCCAGAATCATAAATTAAATAATACCATTAATGTAAAATTATGCAATTATATATTTGCTCCCCGAAAATGAGATTATTATAACTATATTTTCGGACATAGATTACATGTCGGGGCACTACAATCAGTTGCTGTTTATGAAAGCGATGGGGAAATAAAAAACCACCGTAACTTGTGCTTGTGCGGTTATGGATTTTTAGACCTAAGTCTGGGAAGTCGGCGTACCCTAGGTAAATCGTAATTATTTCCACCTATACAGGTGCACGGCAATGTACATGGCAAGCATCCCTATCCAGAAACCTCCGCACACTGAGACAACGTCATGGAAGGGTTTCCAGATGACCCCAAACCATGAGAGCATAAGAATAATCGCCCATACGAGAGCGGTACCGATCACATATACGTATAAAGGTCTTTTTTGCATAGACTTTTATTTACTAAAAAGTTTCGAAGGTTTTAGTTTGAGAACGGCAAAAAGATAGATGATTTCAAGGATGCCGAAAGTGTTGACAATGAGAAGTATTACAAACCACCATGGTTGACCGCGTCGTCCCGAATGCCAAAGAGCAAGCCCTTTCCAGAAAAGACTCCACAATATCACGAGTAGTAAAACAAGCCCATGTCCGTGAATCCATGTTGATGTCCCTAAGCCTATTCCATTGTTTGAGTAAAAATTATTCATAAGATAAGTATACGCTTATCAAGATTATTAGATAGTCATATTTAATTAAAAGTTCGAACA
>CAZQKU010000023.1:0-10462 GCA_964593965.1 uncultured Candidatus Saccharibacteria bacterium
ATCAAAGAAGTGGCCATTCATCCGACGGATACTGGTTCTCCTGAAGTGCAAATTTCCATTTTAAGCAAAAGAATAGATGAATTGGCTAATCATTTGAAAAAGCACAAGAAAGACAACCATTCGAGACGCGGCCTCCTTGCCATGGTTGCCGATCGCCAATCACATTTGAATTATCTGAAGAAAAAATATCCCCGCCGCTATTCTTCAATCACCAAGAAGCTTGATCTCAAGAAATAAATAGTTTACTTTATAAATAGTTCATTTTTTTAATATCATGTCTGTCATTAAACACAATAAGCAACGCGTCGGAATTTTCATTGATACACAGAATCTGTATCACACGGCCAAGAATCTCTATCATGCCAGGGTCAATTTCGCCCAAATCGTCAAAGACGCTCTGCTCGACCGAGCGCTTATCCGTGCAGTCGCGTATGTCATTACTACCGAAGCAGGCGATGAGAAAGCCTTTTTTGAAGCTTTGACAAAAATGGGCATCGAAGCAAAGACGAAAGACTTGCAAATATTCGCTGGAGGAAGCAAGAAAGCAGACTGGGATGTCGGCATGGCTATAGATGCAGTAAAGCTCTCACCAAAACTTGATGCAGTTGTTCTCGTCACCGGCGACGGTGACTTCGTACCGCTCGTCGAATATCTCCAAATGCATGAAGGTTGCCAAGTAGAAGTAGTTTCTTTTGGAAAATCGACATCAAGCAAGCTCATTGACGCGGCTGACGATTTTATTGACCTCGATCAAAATCCCAAAAAATACCTTCTCTCCACGGGAGGCTCTTCTGCATACGCCAGCAGAACGGGTAATCGAGGACGAGGTCAGAGAAGCGAACGGAGTGAACGTCGCCCACGAAATCCTTCTGATGCTATCTCAGAAAAAATAGAATAGAAAAAAATTCGATATAAATACTCCATAAATCTGCTATACTTGAGATATGGAAGAAGAGAAAACTCCTATCAATAAGATTCCCGTTATCCGGACATACGAGCATGATATTGAGGAAATGATGGCACAGAAGAAAATCTCCAGTGCCTCAATATCTATTGCCGAAGCCGATGCTCGTAGAAAAGAGACTGCTACAATAAAAAATGACACCCCTTCTGCTGATACGCCAGCACATATACCTTCTGTACCTTTGCCGCCTCAACCTACTTTTGCTCAAGGAAATCAGAAAATAATTCCCCCATTTGAAACGAGTACTACCGCTATTGTCGTACCATCACGACTAGAGGAATCTCATTCCCGTTCTCGTTCCGGAAATGGTGTCATCAAAAGTATTTTAAAAATTATCGTTAGTCTCATTTTAATCGCTCTCGGAATATGGGGAGGTTATTATTTATACACAATAAGTCCTCTCGGCAAACAATCCGCGACCACGACGGAAACTCCTATTACAACAGGGAATACAACGTCGGGAAACATAACTCCTGTTATTCCAAGCATTGTCACTCCCGATACACAAAAGATTATTGATATAAGCGGCGATAATGCTCAAGTAATATTGTCTTCGTTATCCACATTGCAGAAAAAAAATGCAAATAGTGGCATTGCGGGGATTGTACTTGAAGAAACGTATGTTAGTTCAACTACTCCAACTACTATGCAAGTTACCGCACCGGAATTTATAGCAAAAATTGGCATGAATCCACCTGACGCTCTTACGACATCACTTAATACTACATGGATGCTTGGTTTCGATGACACAACACCATTTATGATATTGATGACGAACTTTTTCCAAAATACGTTTGCCGGCATGTTGGCATGGGAACCTACTATGTCTGAAGATGTGAGCTCTTTGTTTGGCTTTGCTATCAATACAAATGGAAAATATGAGGATCGAATCCTCGATAATAAGAATATCCGTGAATTTGTTAATGCAAGCGGAACACCCCTATTCCTCTACGGATTCATTGATAATCAGACACTTATAATAACTGGTAATGAGCCGACTTTCAGCGATATTGTCAATCGGATTGAAAAACAAACTTATGTGCGTTAGTATGAGCCAGTGAGCGGGGTTAATAATACCCATCAAATATAGTCAATACATAATATATGAATACAAAAGACCTCGAATTTTTTAAGAAAAAACTGGAAAAAGAAAAAAACGTTCTTGAAACGGAACTCAAAGGCATTGGCCATAAAGATCCAAAAATTGCCGGCGGTTGGGAAACAGGACCTTCAAAAATGGAAACCGACAATGCAGATGAAAATGAAGTGGCCGATAAACTAGAAGACTATGAAGAAAATACAGCTATTCTCGGACAATTGGATACTCAACTGACGCACGTCACTCTAGCTTTGGACAAAATCAAAAATGGTTTGTATGGAATATGTGAAACATGCGGAGAACCTATCGAACGAGAAAGACTTTCAGCTAGTCCTTCTGCTCAAACATGTATGAAACACCTGACAAACAAATAGAAGTATTGTGCACTGTATAAAAACATAACTATTCCACTGAAATTGAAGGAAATTTTAACTTTTCTTTATAAGGATTTTATGCCTCTCTGCTAGACTGACGAGATGAGTGTTTCAAAAATATATTCGGCACAAGTGGCTGACATGCAAGTAGATATTGTGACCATCGAAGTAGATCTATCAAATGGTCTCCATGCTTTTTCTATTGTTGGTCTTGGAGACAAGGCTGTCGAAGAATCGAAAGACAGAATGTCTGCGGCTATAAAGAATTCCGGCTTTGTTTCGCCGAAACAGAAGAATCAAAAAGTGGTCATCAGTTTGGCACCAGCGGATTTGAAAAAAGAGGGACCAATATTTGATCTTGGCATGGCTATGGGCTATCTTGCCGCCAGCGGGGAAGTACATTTCAATCCAGAAGGAAAGATCTTTATCGGCGAGCTTTCCCTTATTGGTACTATCAGAAAAGTGCATGGAATACTCGCTATGGTTCGTAAAGCAAAAACTGCGGGCTTCCGAGAATTTTTCTTGCCGAAAGAAAATGCCCAAGAGGCGGCACTCATTACAGACATTAGAATATATCCAGCGGCAACGCTCAAAGATATCATTGATCATATCAATGGAAAGATAATCATACATCCGCAGAAACCAACGACTATTTCATATGTGCAAGAAAAAAATATAAATAAAAATATATTTACACATAAAGATACATCAGTTGATTTCGCTTGTATTTACGGCCAAGAAAGCGCCAAACGTGCTCTCGAGATCGCCGCCACGGGCAGACATAATATAGCCATGTATGGGCCTCCAGGAACAGGCAAGACTATGTTGGCGAAAGCTTTTCCCAGTATCCTACCACCACTTTCGTATGAAGAAATTCTGGAAGTGACCGAAATACATTCCGTAGCCAAAACGCTTGAAAATGAAATCATCACGATGCCCCCATTTCGTGCGCCGCATCATACTTCTTCATATGCTTCAATCGTGGGCGGTGGTAATGCTCTGCGACCTGGAGAAATAACTCTCGCTCATCGCGGAGTGTTGTTCCTCGATGAATTTCCCGAATTTGATTCGCGGGTCATAGAAGCTCTACGACAACCGCTTGAAGAACATACTATTACCGTGACACGGGCTCGAGGATTCATAACCTATCCAGCTCAATGTATATTCATCGCCGCCATGAACCCATGTCCATGCGGATATTCATTAAGCGGCTTGAAGAAAAAATGCGTCTGCACCGACCATGAACTTACCCGGTATCGCAAAAAGTTTTCCGGACCAATTATTGATCGAATCGATCTTTGGGTACAACTGTCGAAGATAGAATACGAAAAGTTTGCTAATACTTCTGGAAATAGTTCATCATCGTCATCATCAGAAACATCTCAGGTGATCCGTGATCGAGTTATAGCGGCTCGTACATTCCATGAAATGTCGAGTACGCCATCACATCAATCTTTATCAGATGATTTCTTATCACGCGAAGTGAGAGATGAACTTGTCTCCTGTGCCAAAAAACTGCAAATTTCCGGCCGAGCATATCGTCGAACGATACATGTCGCTCGTACCATCGCTGACCTTGCGACGTCGGCAGAAATACAAAAGGAACACATTCTTGAAGCGCTACAATATCGGCAGAGGAATTTCTGAGACAACTTTATCTCTGAAATTATTGACACAACTGCGTCCCGACTTTTCTAACGAATGGATTCCATGCACCGCGGATTTCAAAATGGACATGCGGGCCGGTGGCTTCTCCAGTGGCACCGACAAGACCGATTTCCTGGCCTTGAGTGACTTCTTCGCCAGTCGAAACGAGATCTTTACTTGTATGAGCATACAATGTCTGAGTGCCATTCGGATGACTGATGACAATATAGTTTCCATAACCGCCATTCCAACCTCCCATTCTGCTTATGATAACGGTACCAGCGGCGGACGCGAGAATCGGCGTACCTTTTGGCGCGTAAAGGTCAACAGCATTGTATCCGTGGAGACCCTGCGTTTCGACAGCACATGAAAGTGGAAGATCATAATAGTCTTTATATACGGGACCATTAGTGTTGTGAGCTGGTTCTTCACCAGGGGCACCCCAAAAACGTTCAGGTGGTATGCCTTTGCCATTCCATAGCTTGGTTGTCTTTGATCCTAAAGATGAGTTTACAGAAATTTCTGGGGTACCAATTTCAACATCAGGAATAATGATAGTATCACCGACATTGATGACGGAACTCAAAGTAATATCGTTATATTGCAAAACTTCATCAAGATTAGCATCGTATTTTTTGACTACACCTTGGAGTGTGTCTCCCTTTTTGAAGGTATAATTAATTCCCGTAATAGGTAAAATGACCAATGTCTCTCCTTGCGTCAAGGTAGGACTGGCAGATAAATCGTTTGCCCAAATGATGGTATTGATGGAAACGTTGAAAAGCTTGGCAATTTCGGAGAGGGTATCTCCCGGACGGACTGTATATACGCTGATTTCGGTATTAATATATGGATTGGTACTTGTTCCGTTGGTAATAGGAGCATCCTCCGGCATAATGGCATTATCTGATACAGGTATATCGGTGGAAGCGGTAGTCGTATCAGGATCCGGATTAGAATTTGTGGCTGGATTCAATATATTTGCTGATAATTGACCAGTAATGCTTGAGCTTGATGTTATAGAAGCAGATGTTATGGCGTCAGACGTCGCAACAGTATCAGCGGAAACGTTATTGGCAGAAATGCCAAGAATACCGGAAATAGAAGAAAAAAATCCCGCATAAGCCATAACGGGATAGATAGAAAGGCTCATACTGCAGAGAAAAATAAAAGCGAGCTTCCGAGAAAGAGCTCCAAGACGGAAAAAACTATGTATGGGCTTATTGTGAGAGAAAAATTTCATAATAGAAATGGGGAAAGCGGAAGGTCTGCAATCTTTCGTGACTGTCATGCTGTAGTACAACCGTATCAGTAAATGGCTCCATTAAGCCTTTTTATGTAACTCGGTATTTAAGGTTACTTGGCAAGAATATGCGAAATACTAACGAAAGTCAATGGGGTTATGTGGATAAAATTGTGGTATAGTTTAAGCTCAAAAATAGCCAAAAACAACAGAAAATGGAAATAAAAGATAAAAGCAATCTCAATAATCAACAAAAAGAAGCGGTTCTGACAATCGAAGGCCCTTTACTTATCTTGGCTGGCGCCGGTGCAGGCAAAACCAAAACTATTACGCATCGAATTCTTAATTTGATCCAGAAAGGTGTCAATCCTGCCAGTATATTGGCTATTACGTTCACCAATAAAGCGGCAAAAGAAATGCGTGAACGCGTAGATCGACTCCTATCCTCCGATATGACGATAAACCGCCCTATCTCTATGCAAGAACGGCCATTTATCAGTACATTTCATGCTTTAGGAGTACATATTATCAAAGAACAATGCACTAAGCTGGATATTCCGCGACATTTTACTATTTACGACAGGAATGATTCAAAAAAGGCCATAAAAGATGCCATTGAAAGTCTGAACCTCGACCCCAAACAATATGAGCCGGGAATTATCCTGAATATCATTTCTCGAGAAAAAGGCGACGCTATGACACATAGTGCTTTTCGAGAAAAATCGGCTGATTTTTTCTCCGGCGTTATAGCCGATATTTGGGATCGCTATGAAGCTACTTTAAAAAAAGAGAAATCACTTGATTTCGACGATCTCTTGCTGAAAACAGCTCTGCTTCTCAAACATGATTCCAATGTCCGTGATCATTATGCTTCAGTGTGGAAATATATCCATGTTGATGAATATCAGGATACCAATAAAGTGCAATATGAAATCGTCAAACTTCTTTCGGAAAAGCATACAAATATCGCTGTTGTGGGTGATGTGGACCAGAATATTTATAGTTTTCGAGGTGCAAGCATCGCCAATATTTTGAACTTTGAAAAAGACTATCCAATGGCAAAAGTGATTCTGCTTGAAGAAAATTATCGCTCAACGCAAACAATACTCGCGGCGGCAAACGGCGTCATTGAGAAAAATAAACTGCGACGCGACAAAACACTCTTTACGAAAAATGCCGCCGGTGAGAAAATCGAGCTGACTATTTCGTATACCGAAATAGACGAGGCCAGAGCGGTGGCAAGCCGTGCGGCGGAGCTCATCGGTAGAGATAGCGATGAAAATAATGAAAAAGAAAATAAAAAAAGCGTAGAACCTCGCGATATTGCCGTTCTCTATCGGGCAAACTTTCAATCGCGGGTGCTTGAAGAAGCATTTCTGCGCGAGCATGTGCCGTATCAGATCCTTGGCACCCGCTTTTTCGACCGAAAAGAAATCAAAGATGTCATTTCTTTCATCCGCGCCGCCGTCAATCGCGACAGTTCGAACGATCTCGTGCGGGTGATCAATGTGCCACCACGTGGTATCGGCAAAGCGACCATGATAAAGGTCATTGCCGGACAGACAGAGACTCTCGGTCCGGCTCTGCGACAAAAAGTGGCGACTTTTATGAACCTGCTCGACCGTATTAAAAAAGTTTCAGAAACAGAAACACCGACTATGCTCGTAAAATATATTCTGCGAGAAAGTGGCATGGAAAATGCTTTCAAAAACGGCCATGACGGCACAGCTGATGGTGAAGAAAAGTTAGAAAACTTGCGAGAACTTGTATCGGTGGCGGCACAATATGGCTCAGTTGAGGCTCTTTTGGAGAATGCGGCATTGGCAACCGATCAGGATGAATTGGAGAAAGATACTAACACGGTCAAGCTTATGACGGTACATGCTTCGAAGGGTCTTGAGTTTGATTATATCTTCATCACCGGTCTCGAAGAAGATTTGTTTCCTCATAAACGCATGAATGAGCATGGTATAAGTCAGGCGGAAGAGGAAGAAGATCGACGACTCTTTTATGTAGCTCTGACACGGGCAAAAAAGAAAGTTTTCTTGAGCTATGCTCAAATTCGCACCATATATGGATCACAGAAAATTAACACAGCATCAGAGTTTATCGGTGATATTGATAAAAATCTCATCAACGAGCAGAGGGAATTGCTTTCGATTGATTTTTAAAGATATTTTTTTAAAAAACAATAATCACATGACTATTCAGGAAGAAAACTCAAAAAACTTCATCGCCAAGAAATCCCTCGGACAAAATTTCCTTCATGCGCCGCACGTGGCAAATACGATGATTCGCGCGGCAAACATCGGCGCTGGTTCGCACGTGCTTGAAGTCGGCCCCGGGAAAGGTGCCCTGACCGAGAAAATTCTCTCCGCCGGCGCGAGTGTCATCGCGGTGGAAAAAGATGAACGCGCAATTTCTTTTCTTCAGGAAAAATTCGCGAGCGAAATGGAAACTGGAAAACTGAAAGTTGTTCATGGCGATATCCTTGATTTCGATCCAATAGAACTTATCTGTGGAGAATATATTATTGCGGCGAACATCCCGTACTATATCACCGGCGAATTCTTGAGAAAATTTTTGCAATCGCCATGCCAGCCGAAACGGATGGTGCTTATGGTGCAGAAAGAAGTTGCCAAGCGAATCACCGTCAATAACCGTGGTACGGGTGTTCCCGACGATAAGAAAAAAGAAAAAGAGAGCATTCTTTCCATAAGTGTAAAAGTATTCGGGAAACCTTCGTATATCACCACCGTGCCTGCAAAATATTTCCGGCCGGTGCCAAATATTGATTCGGCTGTACTGCTCATTGACGACATTTCGAATAAATTTTTCAATACTGACCTTGAAAAAAATTTTTTCTCTGTCGTAAAGTCAGGTTTTGCCCATAAACGCAAAGTTCTGATAAAAAATCTGGAAGATGTGAGCGGATTTGACGGGCCAAAAGAAATAAACGGGGAAATACTTGAAAAAATATGGCAAAAAATAGGTTTACCAATGAAAATAAGGGCTGAAGAGCTTACTCTCGATGACTGGAAAGCTGTCACTACCGCATTATCTGATGGGATATCCGATACAGCCGCATCTGCAACCAATAGTTTTCCACATTTTCTGCCGAAATAGCAACGTTTTTAGCTATTATTAGTGTTGCTTATTTGTTATAATTACTTCGCATAGTCTGCTTCGGCCCTTATCTCGCTTTTTGCCTTATTGCTTTGAAATTATTGACTTCTTTATTACCTTGAAATATCCCAATTCTAAAAATTTCATCCTGCTTGTCATTGCAATCTTGATCATCATCGGCGCTTTCTTGATTTCAGAATATGAAAATCGCACAGCCATAGCCCAAGGAAACTCCTCCGATCAAACCTCCGATCAAAATAGTCAAAATGAGCTTACCCTCGCCACAACGACCATGTACAACACATCTATCGCATATCAAGGGGATTGGCAAAAGGCTCTTTCGAGTGCTTTTGGTACATCATCGGCATGGACGGATAACGCCGATCAGTCATCCTCTGACACAGCAGACGCCACTCTTACCCCGACAGATATATTCGGCGAAGATCTTTTCTCAAAATATGCCCAATACGAACAAGCCGGAGCAGATCTGACTGATCCTGATACACAACAACAATTCGTCGGAGATGTTATGGCTGATGGAACATACATTCCAACACCAAAGACATACGACATAAGCAGTCTTAAGATGAGTGCCGATAACAGCGTCACGGCTATTACCGCTTATAGTACCAGCCTGCAGACTATTTTTGAAAATGATCTTGGAGCACGTCAGCAAGATGAGCTAACTATCGTTCAAGAAAGCCTTGATAATAATGATCCTTCTATTTTGAAACAACTTGATCCCACGATTGCCAGTTACACTCTCCTTTTAAAAGATCTTTTGGCTATGCGTGTACCGGCAAATATGGCTGACATGCATATCAATCTCGTCAATGCTTTGAGCGAATTACTTTTCGCCGACCAAGGATTTACCCAAACATATACCGACGGATTGACTAGTATCCAAGGCTTGAGCGAATATAAAAATGGGGCACAGGATTTCAGTGATGCTCTGACGGCTATTATTCAGTATTTCAATGCAAATGGCATCCCTTTTTCATATCAACAGCAATGATATTACATCATGAAAAAATATCTTAAACATATTTTGACGCTTGGCCTTATAGGATTACTTATTTTTTCTGGTATTAGTATTGGGGTACCACAAAAAGCTTACGCTACTGGACTTCCTGTTTTTGATGCCGGTAACTTCGTGCAGACTACAATAACTGCAGTAGCAAGTCCTATAACCGCGGCCGCGACATATTATCAACAACTCAAATCATCCGTCTTTGATGCCATCGCCACCGCCATTGCTAAACAGCTCCTCATGCAGATCACTATGAGCGTGGTCAAATGGATCAATAGTGGCTTCAAGGGTAGTCCATCCTTCGTTCAGAATCCGTCACAATTTTTTGAAAGCATTGGTGACCAGGTTGCGGGTAATTTTCTGGCGTCGAGCAGTGATTTGGCGGCCAATCTCTGTAGTCCATTCAGTGTTAACGTCAGAGTGGCTTTGGCTTTGCAAGTTGCCGGACCTGGCACAAGCGCTGGTGGAGGCAATTCACCCTATTCCTGCTCACTCTCGACCATGATCAATAACGCCACCAAGGCAGTCAAAGGCGCAAGCATCAACGGTTTCACCGCCGGAGATTTCCGCCAAGGCGGCTGGCCAGCGTTTCTAGCATTGACGACGGTGCCATCCAACAATCCGAACGGTGCATATCTTCAAGCGCAAGCGGCTCTTTCGGTAAAAACCGCCAATCAACAAGCTCAGAAAAAAACTCAATTATCCCAGGGACAAGGCTTTCAATCATTTACGACATGCAAGGCTGACCCGAATGCAAAAAAGAATGCAAACAATCCAAACAATGACAATTCTGGTCAGGTATGTACCGTTCAGACCCCCGGCAATACTATCTCCAGCGCTTTGAACAAAAATCTTGGCATACCACAAGACAATCTGCTCTTGGCAAATGACATGAATGCCATCATCAACGCCCTTTTCTCAAATCTCATTACGCAGGTTCTGGGTAAAGGTCTAACATCGGTGAGCCAGCCCGGAGTTA
>CAZQKU010000024.1:0-2921 GCA_964593965.1 uncultured Candidatus Saccharibacteria bacterium
GAGGCAGTGACGAGCTTGATGAGATTGCGATAACCGACGAGGTCTTTGGCGAGAAGAACGAGTCGTGTGCGACGATTATCTACTCCCGCCTGCATATCACCGCGCCCGCGAGCGGCCACATAAAAGTCCACGCCGAGAATGGGCTTGATGCCGGCTTTTTTACATTCTTTATAAAACTCAATAGCCCCATACATATTGCCTGCATCAGTCAAAGCGAGCGCAGGCATGTGGTACTTCTTCGCTTCAGCCACCAAGTCTTCTATCTTCGGCAGAGCAGAAAGCAGGGAATAATGGCTATGGGTATGGAGGTGAACGAAAGAAGATGTTGGAGAGGCGGCTGAAAGCGAGGCTTTACTTGTTATGTCTTCCTTGGGCATGGGCAAAGTATAGCAAAATAAAGGGAAATATACATAAAAACCTTCCTCCGATCCTCCTTTTTCAAGCACTTTTTCTAAATGAGAATAGAGAGCTTTTTGTTGACGAAAGTTAGCCATATTTTAGCTAAAAAATCGTTTTCATTCTCATTTAGAAAAAGTGCTCTTTTGTGGAGACCATACATCTCGTAAAGATTGAGCATCATAGTGCCATGCAGTATAATCAAGTCATGAAATACATTATTGGTATTGATGAAGTCGGCCGCGGGCCGATTGCCGGGCCGGTGGCGGTCGGGGTTTTCCTTGTGTGCGATCCAGACAGCTATACGGACAGCTATAATGGTGCTGACGGTAATGGTAACAGTAATGATCGCGCTCGGGTGCGAAAATTTCTAGCCAAACATTTTCCGAAAGTCAAAGAGTCGAAACAACTGTCCGAAAAAAGCCGCGAAGCATGGTTTGCCGCTATCGAGTCCGCCCGCACGGCGGGGAAAATTGATTTCGCTGTTTCCTTCCAAAGCGAAAAGTCAATTGACAAAAACGGCATTTCTTTTTGTATAAAAAAGTGCATCGCCGACGGTCTGGCAGAAATCACTGGTGCCGCCAGCCGGCCTTTTCGTCGTGGCTTCGCCCCTGATTTCCACCCCGACAATTTTCTGATCCTTCTCGATGGCGGTCTCAAAGCGCCTGCTCATTTCCGCAATCAAAAAACCATCATCAAAGGCGACGTCAAAGAACCCGTCATCGCCCTCGCCTCCATTTGCGCCAAAGTTCTCCGCGACCGCCGCATGCGAACGCTTGCCAAGCGTTATCCCAACTACAGCTTCGATATTCACAAAGGCTACGGTACGAAGGCGCATTATGCCGCTATTAAAAAGCATGGCCTGTCACCGATACATCGGAAGTCGTTTCTGAAAAACTTTCAATAAGAAACTTCCAATAAAAAAGACCGTCACATATTGCGCGGTCTTGTCTCAGATTTTGCATCATGTTTTCTCGGCCGAAAAATGTACAGGTTCCATTTTTCTCAATACCCGCCCCAGCTTCTCGAGTGCCACATCCTGCATTTGTCGGATTCTATCCCGAGAGAGATGGAACAGCTCGCCGATTTCCTTGAGGGTTTTCGGTTCGGTACCATTCAATCCAAAACGATCCTGCAGAATGATGGACTCACGATGGCTGATATTCGTCAACAACTCACGAACCAATGTGCCCTGATCTTTTGTTTCCAAGGTCTTGGCTGGATCGACGACATTTGTGTCAGGGATTATTTCCTGAATTGTCCCTGAATTGCCATCTTTCGGGTTAATTTCTCGATCAAGGGAGATTTCTCGCAGAGAGCAATTTTGCAATCGGGCAACCCGACTTTCCGATGTGCCGAGCTCTTTGGCAATCTCGGCGTCAGTGGGTTCTTGACCGAGTATTTCGGTAAGACGGGCAACGACGCGTTGCATACGCCGTATTTCCTCTACTTTGTGTACGGGTACCCTAATCGTCTTCGCTTGATCAGCGAGGGCTGTTCTCATTGATTGTTTGATCCACCACGCCGCATAGCTTGATACTTTTGATCCCTTATCCGGGTCGTATCTTTCTATCCCTCTCATCAAGCCGATATTGCCTTCATTGATGAGATCGAGAAAGGGAAGCCCGAAGCCGCGATAGTCTTTGGCTATATGTACCACCAGCCGAAGATTTGCCATGATGAGTTGTTCACGCGCCACCGTGTCACCTTTCATGTTCTGTAAAGCCAATTTTCGTTCTTCTTCTGGCTTCAACAAATCGACTTCGCCTATCCTTTGCAAGTAGAGTTGTAGACCACGACCACCCGGAGAAGAATCGTCTCCATTTTTTGACTCTTCATGTATCTGTTGTTCCTCGTCGGTTAGCAAAGTAACCAAAGCGGGAAATTTGGTTACTTTCATATCCATATGTTTAAATGTCCTTTCTGGGTAAGATACTACACGTTGTAAGGAAAAAGTAAATGGTTATATGGTGGAAGTTTGCAAAAATCCCCTCTATAATGTAGTATATTCACCACTATGGTTAACCGAATGAGAGCGACCCGGGCGCACCGGGACAATAGACGGTCACATCATGCCCTTGACGCGGTGCGATTGACCAAGGATACGGCTACCGGATCTCTGCATCAGCGACATCGTGCTGATCTTTCGACGGGTATGTATCGCGGCAAAAAGGTCATCGTTCCGAGAGAAACCAAGCCGGCAGTTATCGAGAAAGCATAGCGGAAGGTACAAGCAGTGAAATCTGATAAAAGTACGGTTCGACAGAAAGTTCTTTAGAAAAAACAAGGAAAGAAAAAGGCACAAAGAAAATTATAAATAAGAAAATGGCAAATCGACATCTTTCACGTTCAGTGGTACTCCAATCGCTCTTCGAGTGGGATTTTCGAGGCTTTGCCGAAAACGGGGTCGGGCCGGCTGGCTCGGCAAGCGGCAGATCCGTTGCCGCCATCGAGGACGCCAAATCCATCATCGCCAGAAACGCCAAGGAATTCGCTCCCGGCGTTGGCGATATTTCTTTTATTGA
>CAZQKU010000024.1:3021-10371 GCA_964593965.1 uncultured Candidatus Saccharibacteria bacterium
TCGCCAGAAACGCCAAGGAATTCGCTCCCGGCGTTGGCGATATTTCTTTTATTGAGGAGCTCATGGCGAATATTTTGGCTAAGCGCGCGGAACTTGACCTTGTTATCGAGAAGGCCGCGCCCGATTGGCCGATTGATAAGATTTCCATTGTTGATAGGAACATTTTGCGCATCGGTCTCTATGAACTTATTTTTGCCGACAGGAAAGAAGTGCCGGCAAAGGTGGCGATTAATGAATCCATCGAGCTCGCCAAGACTTTTGGCGGCGAAAACAGCAGTAAGTTTGTGAACGGTGTTCTTGGTTCCGTCTACAAAGAACTCGGCGAGCCGGGCAAAGATGACATCGCCCCGAAAAAGCGAGCGAAGATCGAGGATGTGCCGTATGAGAAGATGCCGATCCAAAATCTCGGCGGGGCGGTGGTTTTTGCACGCGACGGCGGAAAAGAAAGCAAGAGCGACGGAAAAAGTGGTAAAGGTGGTCAAGAAAATGGCGACATCTACCTGGCGTTTGTCCACGATATTTTCGGTCACTGGACGTTGTCGAAGGGCAAAATCGCCGAAGGCATTCCCGTCCGCGAAGGCACCGTGGCGAAGGTGAAGGAAGAAATGGGTCTTGACATTGTCATCACCGAAGACCTCGGCAATAACGAATACATTGCCAGCGATCCGGAAAAGGGCAAATTGCGCAAACAGGTGCATTATTATCTGGCCGAATCACCCTTCGTTGACATCAAGCTCGCCGACAAGCCCGGCCTCGACGACGCCAAATGGTTCAAGCTCGCCGACATTCTTGAACTCAATTTTTATAATGATATTCTGCCGATTGTGACGAAGGCTATTACTATTCTTGCCGCCAGCCAAAGTGAAAAGACCGCTGGAAAAAAAGCCGAAAAAAATGTCAAAAAGTAATTCTTCACAATCCGATAAATTTGAAAAATTCGCCGAGAAAATCGGGGTGAAGTTCAACGACATCAACCTGCTCAAAACTGCCTGCACCCATCGCTCATTTTTGAACGAAAATAAAGGCGCCGGACTTGAGCACAATGAAAGGCTCGAATTTCTCGGTGATGCCGTCCTTGAGCTCATCGTCACCCTTTTTCTTTTTAAAAAATATCCGAAGAAAAATGAGGGTGACCTGACGTCGTTTCGCGCCGCGCTCGTCAACACCGTTTCTCTGTCGCGGGTGGCTGATCGGCTTAAGGTCAACGATTATCTTTTGCTTTCTCATGGCGAGGAAAAGGACAAAGGCCGCGCCCGTGGCATCATCTTGGCCGATGCTGTGGAGGCCATTATTGGGGCTATTTATATGGATCAAAACTATGCCGCCGCGGCGGGTTTTGTCGCCCGGCATCTTATCGAAGCTAGCGACATTGATGAAATCGTCTCGAAAAAGCTCTGGCTCGACGCCAAAAGCCGCTTCCAGGAAAAAGCCCAGGAAATCACCGGCTTGACGCCAGCCTATAAAACTCTCAAAGAAACTGGTCCCGATCACGACAAGGAATTCACTCTCGGCGTCTTTCTCGGTTCTGTTCAAGTAGCCATCGGTGCCGGCCCATCGAAGCAGGAGGCCGAACAGAAAGCGGCGGAAAAGGCGCTCGAGGCGAAGGGGTGGTAGCTTATAGATTCCGCGAGTCATCTAGCCAGTCAATTCCATGCACTTTTTCTAAATGAGAATAGACAGCTTTTGACCAACGAAAGTTAGCCATATTTTTGATAAAAAATTGTTTTCATTCTCATTTAGAAAAAGTGCATAAAATATGCATAAAATAAAGGACAATAATAAATTTTAAATCTAGACTTATAAAATGGAAAATATAGAAAAAAATCAATTAGAACTAAAGGAGCAAGCAGATGTTTCTATACAGAAAGCCAAAGAGACTATTCTCAAATCTATCCCCAACGATGAGATTGTGTCTATGTATGTAAAAGGGAGCTATGTTCGAGATGAATTACAGCCAGATAGCGATGTTGATATTGTCGTCATCCTAAAAAGTAATGAGTATCTTCCTGCCGTATATGAATTGACTGAAAAATTTGGAAATACTACGGAGCCTCCTTTTCAGATTGTCGCGTACACTCTCGAAGAATTGCAAACAGGCACATGGTCTCCGAACAGAACCCAAAATGCAAGTACTATCAGTCTTTTTGTTAAACATTTGGACAAACTGCCGCTTCTGTATGGTTCAAAGCCAGAAGGACGGTTATTTACTCGTACAGACATTAAAGATTTAACGGCTCTTATGTCGGCTTTTGAAAAAAGCTTCTTACCAGATTTTGAGAAAGGAACTTTCAAGTTTGATGATGTGGTTAAGCAAGTTATGTGGCTTACTGAACGTGAACAGAGAGCGCAAGGTATCGTGCCAGATTATTCTTGGCAGAAATTGGCTGATTCCATTAAGAATGAAAACCATATCATACATTTGGCTCTCAGGTTACGGAGACAAAAAGAAGTATCGAAAGAGGAACAGGATGTTTTTATGGAAAAGTTAAAGAATTACCTCGTTTTTCTCAAAGAAAAATATCAAAACTAAAGTTATCCCCACGAAATAAAATTTTGATAAAGTTTTTGTGATTTTCGGGCTTGCAAAGGCTCACGCCGTCTCGATATACTTATCTCATTATTAGCGAAAGTAAAAGGTAATATTTTTTTGTTATCTTATCCGGGAAGTGGCGGAATAACTTTTCCGGACAAGGAAGTAACGCGTACCCGAAAAGCGATAGGGCAGAATAGGGTAGCGGTGAGGAAATATCATTGTATTGTTCACAAGCGGGTGTAAATGAACTGAATCACCCCATATTCAATAGTGCACTAGCATAGACCCTGCAGTGTTTTTGCTATTGTCGAATATGTCGGACAAGTGGCGTCGGTTATCGCCAGTCCATGCGAACCAAGGTAGGCTTGGGCGAGCATCAAAAATAAAAGCTGAAGCAACCCCTCACGTGCGAGTACACCATAATCTCGTCTTCCCGGATAAGGTAGTAAAATGTGTTATTATTGAACTATGAACGTCTTAAACATCATCAATGGAATCGTCATTATTATCGGACTACCGACAATTATCGGTATTGCGGTTAAACTTGGTAAAAAATTACAGATATTGGAAACTATCAATGCATCTTTTGATGGTATCAAGACGAATGTGACCGCAATTTGTACGTTTTTGGCTACGACTCATAAAAATGATTTTCCTTCGAATATCCTAAAGGCAATGAGTCCATATCAAATGCAGTCCGACGGTCTAAAAGAAATTGAGGATAGTGGTCTAAAAGTCATACTCGATAATCCAGCTAATCTTAAAAGAATATTTGACCTCATCCTTGCTCAAAAACCTACAACTAAATTGGACGTCGAGACAAATTCTTTCATTGCCTATAATAGCGCATCAGTTGACGAAGCTTTTAAGCCGATAAAATCGTATCTCTACAATCATCCAGCGGCGAGAAATTATTTTCCTTATTTAGCTGCTGTCTATATTCGTGACAAGTATCTTTCCGAGCATCCTGAAATTAAGCAATAATGAGGCTTGATAGGCTATCAAGCTTTTTTTTGCTATCATTAACCCATGCGTCTCACATCGCTTGAGATTACTGGTTTCAAGTCATTCGCCAAGAAGGCGACGCTTTCGTTTGGAACGCCCATTTCCAGTATTGTCGGGCCGAATGGTTCGGGTAAGTCGAACGTGGCTGAAGCTTTCCGCTTTGTTCTCGGCGAACAGTCCATCAAGTCGCTTCGCGGCAAGAAAAGCGAGGATCTCATTTTTAATGGAGGTGCCAGTGGAGCCAGCGCAGGGAATAATTCTTCGTCTCTCGGCCGCGCCAACCGTGCTTCGGTCAAAGTCGTTTTCGACAATTCACAGCGGATGCTCAATATTGACTTCGACGAAGTGACCCTCGAACGTGTCGTCCATCGCGATAGCGCGAGCGATTATTTTATCAATGGATCGCCGGTGCGGCTCAAGGATATCATCGAGCTTCTTTCCGGTGCTCACATTGGTGCGTCGGGGCATCATATCATTTCCCAAGGTGAAGCAGATAGGATTCTGAACGCCAACATCCGCGAGCGGCGCGAGATGATTGAGGACGCTCTTGGTCTCAAGATGTATCAATACAAAAAGTTGGAGAGTGAGCGTAAGCTCGAGAAGACCGAAGAAAATATGAAATCGGTTGAGTCGCTCCGACGTGAGATCGCTCCGCATCTCAAATTTTTAAAAAAGCAAGTCGAAAAAGTGGAAAAAGTCGAAGAGATGCGACGGTCGCTTGTGATCATGTATCAGGAATATTTGGCCGCGGAGGACGCATATATTCGGGCGGAAAAAGCCCGGATTGCCGCAGAAAAAAAGGAGCCGGCGGCTGAGCTAGTTCGTCTTGATAAAGATCTTGCTGAGGCAAAGGCCATCCTTGCCGGTTCAAAAAATGCCGACGCTTCGAGCAGGGAAATCATTTCTCTCGAACAGGCGCTTACCACTGCTCGGAATGAAAAGGACCGTATTAGCCGCGAGCTAGGGAAAATAGAAGGTGAGATTTCAGCAGCCGAACGAGCTGTGGTCAAAGAAAAAGAGCGGCAGGAACGTGATGATTCCAAGACAGTATACCTCCGTGATGTCGAAGCAGTGGTCAAGCGCATTTTTGAAATAGATTCAGTCGAGGAAATTCGCAAAATATGCAAAGATTTTATTGCCAAGTATCGCTCAGGTGAAGCGGGCGGCGGGAATGCAGGCACTGGTGTTTATGCCACGGCCATTGCCGAATTTGAAAAAGAAATCCGCGAACTTTCGGCCAAAAAATCCGCCCTCGAACATGAAATCAAAAAAGCCGGCGAAAAAGAAACGGCAGTCCATGAGGAGTACACCCAACTACGCGAAAAAATCGAGCGTGAAAAAGACACCAACCGCGAAGCGGAGAAAAATGTTTTCAAAATCATCGCCCGCCAGAATGAACTCCGTGGCGTTCTCGCCGCTCTGAAAAATAGCGAAGATCGGCTGACTCTCGAAGATGAAGCTTTCAAACGCGAGCTATCTGATGCACGGGCGCTTGCCGGCAGGGAAGCGGTGGATTATGTTTCTGCTTCCGCTTTAGTGTGTCCTCGAAATATTCAGGAAGAACGTCGTCATGCCATTGAAAAAATCAAAATCCGCCTCGAAGACGCCGGTGCCGGCGGCGGGGTGGACATTATGAAAGAATACAAAGAGGTTGAAGAACGTGATGCATTTCTCGCCCGCGAGCTTGCTGATCTGGAAAAATCAAAAGAATCGCTCGTTTTCCTCATCGCCGACCTCAACAACCGCCTCGATGTCGAGTTCAAAAGCGGCATTTCCAAAATCAATGCCCAATTCCAGCATTTCTTTACTTTAATGTTTGGCGGTGGGACTGCCGGTCTGACTGTTGTTCGAGAAAAGAAACGTAGAAAACGTATGGATACTGATCTCGGCGCTTTGGGCGATGATGAGATTGCTGAAGAAATGGAAAATACCGGCGGTGACGGTACGGCACGTGATGGTATGACTGATAAAGACGAAGAGGAAGAAGGTCCCGAAGGCATTGACATCCACGTCAGCTTGCCGAGGAAAAAAATCAAGGGTCTGATCCAGCTTTCCGGTGGTGAGCGAGCGCTCACTTCCATCGCTCTCATTTTCGCTGTTTCTCAAGTCAACCCGCCGCCATTCATCATTCTCGATGAAACTGATGCCGCTCTCGACGAAGCCAATTCCAAGAAATACGGCGACATGATCGAGAGCCTTTCCCACTATTCCCAGCTCATCCTCATCACTCACAACCGTGAGACCATGTCCCGGGCGGGCATTCTCTACGGCGTGACTATGGGTGCCGACGGCGCTTCGAAGCTTCTTTCACTTGAGTTTGAGCAGGCAGTGCAGGTGGCAAAATGATCACATCTGGATTTTCATTTTTTTGTCTTTTAATTTAATTTGTCTTTTTTCATCCATGTGATAGAGTTTCTGTGGAAAGGAATTAAGTACGTATGGACCAAGTTCAATCAGCAGCTCAATCAGCAGTCGTGTTCTTTGCCGACGTCGAGCCAAAAACCGCCTTTTACCCGGGTGTGAACGGCGGGAGCCATTACGGGAAATGCATCAAGCTTTTCCGGCCGATTCGTGTGCCGTCGGCGGAAGCTGAAATGGCAGAGCCCAGAGCAGATCGGAATCAGATGGAAATTTCCGTAATCGAAGGCTATTTTTTCGCCGAAGGCTTGCAAAAAAGTCAGCCCGTCAGGGCTTATATTCGGACAACAGGCCAACTCGTTTGAGGGGGCCTTTTTATTTTTTTATGATAGCAGGTCGATTTGTATGGCTTCGGTTAAATTCGGTTAGATAAATTCGGTTAGACTTATCGATTTTTTGCACTTTTTCTAAATGAGAATGAAAGCATACATTTCTTCAAAATATGGCTTATTTTCGTCGATCAAAAGGCGTTTATTCTCATTTAGAAAAAGTGCAGGAAACTAGCAATACTGTATCCACTGATTAGGCCAAGTGTCTCATATATTCTTTCTGCTAATTATTAATTATGCCGGTACATAATCAAGCGTTTTCTTATCAAGATCCGCGGCGGTTACTTTGAAACGGATGGCATCGCCTAAAGTAAATTTCTTGCCGCTTTGCTTGCCGGTGATGGAATAGGTTTTTTTATTAAATTCATAATAATCATTGCCGAGGTCGCGGAGTTTGATCATGCCTTCGGAGCGGCTCTCATTTTCTTCGACGTAGACACCCCATTCGCTGACGCCGCTTATAGTGCCGGTAAAGACTTGACCAACACGCGAACTCATGTATTCGACTTGCTTGAGTTTCTTTGATGTGCGCTCGGCGTCGGCGGCGTCTATTTCACGCCCGGTAGAAGAATCGGCGATGCTTTGGAAGACGACGATGTCGCGGTCGCCGAACGGTTCGCCATTTAGGTGCTTGGCGAGGACGCGATGGACAAGTAAGTCAGGGTAGCGGCGAATGGGCGAAGTAAAATGGGTATAAAAATCGAAAGCCAAACCGAAGTGACCGATATTTTTCGTCGAATAAATGGCTTTCTGCATCGAGCGAATGGCGGCGGTGCGGATGAGCGCTTCATGCGGTGTGCCGTCCACTTGCTCGAGAAGATGATTGAGATCGTGGGCGGTGACCATGCCGTCTTTGGTCGTGTGGAGATTGTAGCCGAGAGCCTTGACGAAGGTCGCCAAGTCTGCAATCTTTTCTTTATCAGGCATATCATGAATGCGATAAATGGCGCCGGTGTCGCGCTTGCCCTTTTTCTGAATGGAATCATAAATAAATTTCGCCACCTCTCGGTTCGCCAAAAGCATGTATTCCTCGACGAGCTTGTGGGTGTCAATGCGTTCTTTTTT
>CAZQKU010000025.1:0-2551 GCA_964593965.1 uncultured Candidatus Saccharibacteria bacterium
GCTTGGATGGTGCTGAACAAAGCATTTGATGATGTATCACTGCCGGTAATGAAGACGCCGAACCAACCGAGAAGCGGCGCGAGGAATGGAAAGAATCGTCCGGTGGCCGTCAAAGCGTCACCGATAGCGATAGACATACCGGAATAATTGGCCACGTATGCGAAACCGACGATCGATCCAATGGTAACAAGTGGCTTGTACAATTCTTTCAGCGTCTGCCCTACTGTTTGCCAAAATACGTTCCACGGCAGGCGAATAAGGATAGCCGAGAGAACAGCGGCAAAAAGAATAGCCGTACCGGCGGCTGAAAGCCACGCAAATGAATAGCTTATCGAAAGCGGAACACCACTGCTGATGCCACTCATGCCACCACTTATGATCGAATTATTGAGAATACCAAAAGGAATGATCAAAGTGACTTTATTGAGAATGGTCTGGATGGCCGGAATTCCCCAATTGCCGACAAAAATAACGAGTAAAATAAACGGTATCCACGCGCGAATCAATTCACGCCAACTATGATGCGGTCGAACGGGATGCATAGCGACTCCATCTGTTCCAATTACAGGTCGTTCATGAGGAAAGCGCCAAACTTCCGCCGGTTGCCAGAAGCGTAAGAGTCCGATAAGGCAAAGAATAGAAACGATAGCTGAAAGGATATCCGGCAGAGTCGGTCCAAGATAACTCGCGGTCAGAAACATAGTGATAGCATACGATCCACCGACGACAAGAATGGCCGGCCAGACGGCTTTGGCCCCTTTCCAACCGGCAACGATAAGCACGAGCCACAGCGGAATGATGAGGGCAATGAGCGGCAATTGATGAGCGATCATCGTACTTAAAATATTCGGGTCTATATTGGTCAAATGACCGGCAGTGATGACAGCAATACCGATGCCACCAAAAGCCACTGGAGCGGTATTAGCGATGAGACAGACACCCGCCGCATAGAAGGCCTCAAAACCGAGTCCCACGAGCATACCGGCAGTGATAGCTACTGGTGCACCGAAGCCTGCCGCCCCCTCAAGGAAAGCACCGAAACAGAAAGCGATGAGAAGTGCCTGGATGCGCCTATCAGCCGTGACCGATTCAATGCTATCGCGCACGATAGCAAAACTGCCGCTTTTGACGCTGATGTTATAAAGGAGGACTGCATTGAGCACAATCCAACCGATAGGAAAAAGACCGTTCAAGACTCCATACAACCCTGCCATTCCTGCCAGCCCTACCGGCATGGTGTACACCGCCACTGCAATGATCAGACCGAAGAGTAATGTCAACAACGTAGCAATATGACCGGCCACTTTGCGCGAGAGAAGCAAGATGAACAAGAAAACAATCGGCACCACCGCTACTGCCGCGGAAAGAAGAACATTATGTAACGGGTCTGTCGCTTGAAGCCACATACCTAACTATTATACCCCGTACAATTTGAGAAACTACTACGAGAAACTACTCAATAACATCCAGCTTTATATTTGCCGATTCTGCCGAAATGATTGACATACATGTAGCACCGCCCGCATTTGGTTTACAAGGAATATTAACAGGTACCATGACATATACATCATAGACACCGGCGGCAATACTCTTCGGTAAAGTAAATATGACATCCCCATCATCAATCGGCTGGCCCGTGTAAACAGTGCTGACATAGGTTTCCTGACCGCTCGGAGTGACACTACTTATACTTACTGAATCATTGTCACTGTTACCGCCATTCTTTTGAGGTACCGTGACAAATCCTCTTCCATAAACGTGCACCGTATCACCAGGATGAGCTGGGGAAGGAGAAATCGAGGTAATAGCTAAAGGGTTTGGAGGAGTGCTCGTGGTATCAACAGCGGTAACCGTTTTAGCAAGAGTGGTGGCATTGACCGTTCCTCCGTCACTGATGACGAGAAAGTTTCCACTACTTGCACTTGTACTTACGGGGATAATAGTCGTATCAAAGCGGGATGTCCCTGAAAACATAGGCAATCCACCGATAGTATTGACCGAGACATTAGCCGTGGTTGTGGCAAAAGGAACATCTGCCACTCCATCACCCGTTACCTTCATCCATGTCTTACTTGATGTATCAAAATAATACGTGACAGGACCAAATGGTCCGGCGCCGCCCGTGTCGGTGATAGTCATCGTCGGAGAATTGACCTCTTCGATCACTATAGCCCATGTGTCGCTGGCATTGCCTACACTCAATTTACGTACAATTGTTCCATTCTGTATCTGGGCACCAAATGGTGGATTGACTACCGTTGTCACCTGCCATCCATTCGGATACCAAAAAGAGAATCCAAAACCTGCATCAGTGTATTCCTGCATACCCGGCATCGTCAGACCAAGAGTCGAAGTGGCGGTCGAAGCGACAGTCGTGGTAGTTGCAGTTGTCGCAGTCTTGTTTGAATAAATATATACTCCACCAATTACAATCAGTAAGATGACTATAACTAAAATCCACATAAAACTGAATTTATTCTTGTTCATTTCACTCTTGTTCATTTAATTTAACCGCTGCTTCAGCTGGTGATACCGCTCTACCCATGAGTAA
>CAZQKU010000025.1:2651-7209 GCA_964593965.1 uncultured Candidatus Saccharibacteria bacterium
TTGGGTAGCATGATACAGAGCCTTTGTGCTTGATGAGGTATATGATGAAGCCACGATATATACTAGCCGTGCTGGCTCATATAGTATTACACATCATTATAATGGCCTAAAATTGGCATATAATGAGCGATGAATCAGGAGGCGATTGACTATTTTACCGAATGGCATAGAATTAAGGTAGTGGTCGTTTTATTATTTATTAGCCAAGATAAAATCAAAATAAGAATAAAAAATATGAGTAAAAGTACACTTTTGACCGTTGGTATCATTTTGTTAGTTATTGGGTTGATCGGTGTCTTCGCAGGCTATGCTGTCACGTGGATGTGGGTTGTTGCTATCCTCGGTTTGATCGGCATTCTATGGGGCTGGCTCAGCAAGGGTAAAGGTGGCAGTTCACAACAGTAATCCTGCCCATAATAGATAAACAAAAAAGCGCCTTGGGGCGCTTTTGGTTTACCTGTTAGCAAAAGTTGCTCACATTAAAATTGTGGAAATCCCGTAGTTAATTATAATTCTGATTCAAAGAATGCGGCAAGATAGCATCCGCTCACTCCTTTAAAAGTGAGCCTCTCTTCTCCATGACGTCCTTGTATTTTCAAGATCTGCAATGGATAGACGGACGTTATCTGCTGTCCTTGTTTTCTTCTTTCTCTGCTTCTCTCTGCGTCGATTGGCAAGAGACTTTGTTTAGGTATTACCCAATTATCAATTTGAAACATATCAGCTCCTTTCATCTTTTCTCATTTTCTTTCATTTTCCATCATCTCCAGATGAATCTTCACATACACTATAGTGTCTTTAATTATTAGTCAATAACAACTGACCATCGAGAAGATTTACACACTACTTCCCGCCACATATCCTGTTGTCCAACACAGTTGGAGAGAATAACCTCCCGATGGACGATTGATATGAAGGAGATCACCAGTAACGTACAGATTATCAACGATCTTCGACTTCATTGTTCGCATATCGATTTCTTCCAACGAAACACCGCCATCGGAAACGATCGCTCGATCATCACCCATGAGACCAGTAATAGTGAGCGACAATGATTTGAGTAAGCGCACAATAATTTTTCGATCTTCGGTAGTAATGCTATGGACTTTTTTATTAAGCAACGTCGTATCAAGGATACGTCCGACACCTTTAGCCATACCGGCAGGAACTATTTCAGCGATGACATTTTTGAACATCTTATTTTTATTTGTATCAAACGTGGCAATGATCCGACGTTCCAATATGCCGATATCCTCATAGGGAAAAATATCAATGACAGCCGTGACCGTACCCGAACGGAGCAGATCTGAAACTTCTTTGGCGCTATTCAATATGAGCGGTCCCGACAAGCCAAAATGAGTAAAAAGTAGTCTGCCTTTTTTTGAAAAAGCTTTAACCCCATCGGCCGAGAACGTAATTTTCATTTCTTCGAGGGTAATGCCGGCCAGTCTTTTGACCCATACATCAGCCACAGCAAGCGGAACAATGGAAGGAGTAGGAAGAACGACCGTGTGACCACTATTTTTTAACCAATTGAAGCCGTCGCCGGTAGAGCCGGTTTCTTGGTGAGAAGCGCCGCCCGTAGCAAAGATGAAATTTTTGGCGAAATATTCTTGGTTGCCGCATACAACCGAAATAATGTGGTTTTTTTCACTTACAATTTTGGTCACGGGCGAATTGACTTTCACGGTCACCTTGCCTTCCCTGACATACTTTTCTAAGACATTATAAACATCTAATGCTTTATGACTTTGAGGAAATGCCCGCTTATGATCCTCGACGACAAGCGGCAGACCTCTTGATACGAAAAAGGAAAATGTCTCAGCCACACCAAACTGGGAAAAAGCCGAAAAAAGAAACTTGCCGGCCGAACCGTAGTGTTTGAGTAATTCATGGGTATCATATTCGGCATTGGTTATATTACATCGACCGCCCCCCGTGATTTTGAGTTTCTCGCCCATGGTGTTGTTTTTCTCCAGGAGAAGCACCTTCCCTCCCTTTTCAGCCGTGCGCCCAGCGACCATGAGGCCCGAAGCCCCTCCGCCAATGACGATGACGTCGAAGTAATTATTCATAGAAAAATACTCGCATAACATTACGGTGGGGTCAAGGTGCTATTGACAAATAAGTATATAGTATGCTAATCCGGCACAACGAAAGGAACACCATGTTCGTAGTAAAGTTTATCGAGAGGGGCATAGCCTACTTCTCGGAGATTGCCATCGTATTGCTCGGACCTTACAGACTGATACGGCGGGAGTGACCATCAAATTCATTCCTGTCATGATCGTCTTCTTTGTCATTACGGGGAGCCTGAACCATTTACAGAAACGGCATACCGAAGAGTTCAGAACTATCGTCTCCGGTAGAAAAGGAACGGTAAAAATGATCGCTCTAGCGGCATGTTTGCCTGGTCCTGCCGGAGGACAACAGTTGCAAGATGAGTGTAATGATATGGGTGCTGACAAGACAAAGCTCTTGTTATGGTCTGGCTTGTCTGTCAATTCAAACCGTGGACATGGTTTTGATATCATCCAACCGTTACATCAACACGTCACACCACGACACAACACCGACTTCGCTCATGAGCGTCGCCGGTGTTTTTTATTTTTTTATTTATGTAATGTGTCAGGGAAAGAAACTATTTCTGGCAACACGTGCACTTCCCTTTGGCTAATTTCATACAGCCAAAAATGATAATGGCTATCGGCCAGATGATATTGGTTGCTGACCATGCCAAGATATTGAGATACGACAGAAGAAAAGCGATACCGACAATGATAACGAGTACGGGCATAACTTTATGATGACCGCACGAGCATTTTTTCGGAGCATTGGTATTTTGATCCATATATTTTATTTGGTCGGTTGACCTTATTGGTATGATTAGATTATAGCATAGTTGTGGGTAGCGTTATAGGCCATTGAAAAAGCCACCCTAATGATAAAAAGTCATATAAAAAAGCGCGGTCATCGGAGATCGCGCTTGAAATGTGTAATGTGCATACCGAATCCATACAGGATCAATGGCACATGCATGGAGCATGGAATCGGTAGCATTCTTGCCGGCGCTGTTTGTGCTGTTCTTTTCGCCGACGTTTCTCCTCACGCACCTTATTCAGAAAGGCAATCCGATTGATACTGCGTTGAATAGAATCGCTGACCAGCTTGATTTTCTCGACGATCTGCTTGATGACTGATTTCACCGTTTCGCCGAAATGCACAACGATGACGGGAATGGAAATTCCGCGTCGTTTGCAAGATCTCTCGAACTTCCTCTTTCCGCGTTCCGAACTTTTGACTTGTAACGGCACATCGGTGCCTTCTTCCAGAGTGACAAGAAAATCAATATGATGTCTGTCCAGACGGGAATGTCTTTCTGCCCGGGTAAACCACTTAATCATTGATGTCAATCCATATCTTTGTGGTTCCTTTTGTAGAATTTCCAAGGCTGTTTCAACTTTCGCCTCGCTGGCGAGGCCGACGGCTAGAGAGGTATCAATGTTCATATTTGACTACAGTATAGCATACTTTTTGGTCCTTCAATATTTGTCAAATGTAATTTTTTACGAGAAATAAAAAAGAAGGAATCTTGTGAGATTCCCTCTGTGTGTACGCGTAAAGCGCGAAGAACTATTTAGCACTGCTCCGATTAGCAGGCTTAGGCGGCGAAACCACCGGCGGCGGTTTTCGAGAAGCTGGCCGCGCTTTGACTGGCGCGAACGGATGATTTCGAGACGACCGCGAAGGCCTGACAGATATCATGCGGAGTGTTGCCCGACTTGCATTAGATTTGATACATGAAAAAAGCGAGCCATTACGGCTCGCGGGGTAGAAGTGGATGATCAGTTGGCAGAAGGATGATGCAGAAGATAGAAGCCTACCCATAAACCGATCATTATTCCGAGGGTCGCGCCCACTATTGCAGGGATCATATCCTCATGCAACTTAATATATTCTTTGATATAATTTTTCATACGCTTTGTGTCAATTAGGTGTGAACGTTGGATGATTGGCCCATACATGACGGATAAGCTTTTTCCGTTGTCCATCAATCTGCGTTGGAGTATATCGGAATAACTGCGCAAATGTCAAACATATATATGCGACAGCACAAGCACCTCTACAAAATGTCGTTGTCCAAGGCTGACCATCGGGTCGGGCCTCGTTTTGAAGGACAAAAAGCTCTTGATTGAAGCCACAAAACCATTCCTTATCCTGGAAAATTCCTTGTCTGTTGACAAAGATGAAATTGGTCCGGTCGAACGTGAAAATATCGGCCTGCCACAAGGGCAAAATATGGCAATCGACCCTTCGTGTCTAAGTGTGCTGACGTTTTTGATTGATGTTCGGACTTTTTTCACCGCGAATCCGGAAGGGTGATGCGACTGATTGCGCCTTCGCTGCGCTCGGCGCTGGGTTCGGACTGGCGCGACGAAGTTTTCGGGGAGGAAGGTGTCGCGCCCGTCCGCCTGTTTTTTCGGGCGGGGGCGGGTCGTAACCGTAATCGGGTCAAATGGTGGAAATGACCCGATTAGGTGTTTACCATCTGACCCGA
>CAZQKU010000025.1:7219-10359 GCA_964593965.1 uncultured Candidatus Saccharibacteria bacterium
CAGGAGGGGTTCGGGGAGGAATGCCGCGCCTGTCCGCCTGTTTTTTCGGGCGGGGGCGGGGAGGATGTATAAATGGCCAACGTCTTTAATTTTCTGTCAAAAAGTGATAGAGTAAGCTTCATATATGAACGAGATAATCTACATCCTCAAAAACGAAGCAATGCCTGGTTATGTGAAGATCGGCAGGACATCAAACCTTCAGGAAAGAATACGTTCTCTAAGTCGGCCATCGGGTGTACCGCTACCATTTGAAGTTCACTATGCAAGCGAGGTAAAAGATTCACAAAAAGACGAACAATGGCTACATTCTGTTTTTGCCGATAGAAGAGTTCGAGACGAACGAGAGTTTTTCAAAATAGATCCCGAAAGAGTCGTTGCAGCTTTAAAGAGAATCGAAATAAGGGATATTACCCCAAAATCTCTACAGACATCTCTTACTGATTCTACAGATAAAGAGAAAAAAGAAGTGGAAGAAAAGAAAAAGATCAGATCCAAGTTTGATTTTAAAAAGTACGGTATTCCTGTTGGTTCTGAAATTGTTTATTCAAGAGATTCTTCTATAAAAGCTAAAGTCCTAACAAATAACAAAATAGAATTGAATGGGAAAGAAACTAGTTTGTCAAAATCGGCGCAGGAACTTCTTGGTTACAATTATGGCGTTGCCGGCACTTTATATTGGATGTATCAAGAAGAAAGTTTAGATGAGCGCAGACGCAGGATTGAGAATGAATAATAATTTATGGCAAACAGTAATCTAGCAAACGCAAAACGAGTAAAGAACGATGAGTTTTATACTCAATATAGCGATATACAGAAAGAAATCGAGGCGTACTTGGAATATGACCCCGACGTTTTTCGTGGCAAGGTAGTATATTGCAACTGTGACGATCCATTCGAAAGCAACTTTTTCCGTTATTTTGTTCTCAATTTCAATAAGCTTGGATTAAAAAAGCTTATCACCACAAGCTACAAACCTTCGCCTATAGCAAATACCCAACTGGCGTTGTTTGGCGATGATAAAACACTCATAAAATCCAAAGGCCGACCGAAGATAACTGCTAACAAATTTATCATTAACGAAGTACATGATATAGACGGCGACGGCGAGTTCAATCTGAAGGACGTAGCTCAGCAGTTGAAGGTAAACAAACACAACGAATGGACGCCGCTTGACGGCGACGGCGACTTTCGTAGTGAGGAATGTGTAGATTTACTAAAACAAGCCGACATTGTGGTAACAAATCCACCATTCAGTTTGTTTCGAGATTATATTAAACAGCTTTTTGAACACAACAAAAAATTCATAATTATAGGTAACATGAGTATTATCACGGGGAAAGAAATATTTCCACTAATCAAGGATAACAAATTATGGCTCGGAAATAAGACGAGTAGCCAGCAAATGTTTCTAGAGGCTCCACGAGAATATACTGAAAGGGTGATGGCAAGCAAACCAAAAGGAATGTGGTGGAGGATTATTGATGGCAAGCCACTGATCGGAATACATACCGCGCTTTGGTTTACGAACCTTGATCATGGACGTCGTCATCGACCATTACCACTTATGACAATGGAAGAGAATTTGAAATATAGTAAACATAAAGAAATTAATAGTAAGAAAGAGTATCCGAAGTATGATAATTATAATGCCATAGAAGTGAAGTTTCCTGATGCCATCCCAAGCGATTACAGAGGTGTAATGGGTGTGTCGATTACTTTTTTAGATAAATATAATCCTGATCAGTTTGAAATAGTTGGAAGTGATTACAATATTAAAGAAGGTCTATTGCCTGAATTGGTTAAGCCAAATTGGACAGGTAAATTAGACAGAGGATATGTGAATGGTGCAAGACTTTTTACAAGAATACTTATAAAACATAAGAAAAAATAACGTGAAAACAATCCTAAAAACCAACATTACTGTCAAAGATATTTGTGATGGGTTCGAATATAACGAATTAGAAGGCAAAGGGCTATTTGGATTGTCCGGCAAGCTCACTATTCAGCCGGAATATCAGCGTAACTATATCTATGCCTCCGATGGCGGAAAAAGAGAAGTTGCTGTTATTGACTCGATACTTAAGGGTTACCCAATTGGCTTGATCTATTTTAATAAGGTAAATCAAAACAATCTGGAAGTCTTGGACGGACAACAGCGCATTACTAGCGTCGGACGATTTGTGACCGGTAAATTTGCGATTAAGGATGAGAATGGGATGCAATATTTTGATGCTATGGCAAAAGATAAAAAAGACAAGATAATGGAAACGGAACTGCTCATTTATGAATGCGAAGGTACGGAGAGTCAGATAAAAGAATGGTTCAAGACGATCAATATAGCCGGAGTGCCGCTCGTTCCTCAGGAATTGCTAAATGCCATTTATTCTGGCCCGTTCGTGACGTTAGGTAAAGAGGAGTTCAGCAACAGCCAAAATGCCAATATCCAAAAATGGAATGCATACATAAAGGGGAGCGCTAATCGACAGGCGTTTTTCGAGAGCGCACTGGATTGGGTGAGCAAAGGAAATATCGATGATTATATGAGTTCTCATCGCAATGATAAAAATATCAATGAGTTAAAAGAATATTTCAACGACGTGATCGATTGGATCTCCAATGTATTTACCGACGTGGAAAGCGAGATGTGTGGTCTTGAGTGGGGACGACTGTATGAGCTGTATCATAAGAAGTCCTATGATTCCAAGAGGGTGTCAGCCGAAGTGCGTAAGCTCTATGGTGATTCGTATATCAGAAACCGCAGAGGTATTTTTGAGTATATTCTCGGGGGTTCCGTTGATTCAAAATTACTTGAAGTCCGAATTTTTGATGAAGCAGATAAGAAAACAGTTTATTTAGCGCAGACTGCTAAAGCAGAGAAAAAAGGCGAATCAAATTGTCCGCTTTGTGCTGTTGGACATGATGCCAATAAAGAAAAGATTTGGACTCTAGGTGATATGGATGCTGACCATGTAGCCGCTTGGAGCAAGGGTGGTAAGACAACGATAAAAAACTGTGAGATGTTGTGCAAGACACATAATCGGGCTAAAGGAAACCGGTAATGACAATATGTCTGTCTATATCATATAAATATATGGAAACGAATTTTTATCAACAATTATCAGAGAAAAGAGCATCCGAAA
>CAZQKU010000026.1:0-10127 GCA_964593965.1 uncultured Candidatus Saccharibacteria bacterium
TGGGCGCGGCGCTGTCTACCCTTGTCCTCGTTCTCGATCAGGGTTTGACATGGGGTTGGACATCGGTAAACAGCATTATTTGTTATATCTTGACTATTATTCTCGGCGTCGCCTTTGTCTGGATAGAGCATCACCACGATGAACCGATCGTTGATCTCAAATTTTTCAGAAATAGCCTCTTCGTCAACACTCTTACCAACAACTTCATCATCTTCATGGGCCTCATGGGCAGTGTTTTCCTCATTCCGATTTTCGCCCAAACATTTCTCGGCATGACGGCCACCCAATCGGGCTATCTGTTTATTCCGCTTGCCATTTTCTTCCTTCTATCAGCTCCCATTGGGGGCGCCCTCATCGGCAGAGTCAAACCAAGCTACGTCATTGCCGCATCCACCGCAGTTGCCGCTCTCGGTCTTTTCATGTTTACCGGCATTGATCCACGATCCGGCGTCCTCGCCATCACCATACCGCTCTCGGTCATGGCCTTCGGCATGGGCTTCGGTATGGCCCAGCGTACAAATCTCATCGCCGTAGCCGTGCCCGTCGAAGAAATCGGCGTGGCATCGTCTATCCTCGCTCTTGGACGCAATATCGCCGGTGCTTTCGGTATCGCCATTTTCGGCACTATCCTCAACACTTCAGCATCGAGCCACCTCGCTAGCATCGTCAAAAATAGCGCCCTTCATCTACCGAGCCTCGCTACGCCGGCGGGCGTTATCGCATATAAAGCGGCAATCGGTCTCATGGAACTCAAAGCTCAAGTGGACGCCTACGGCACCGTCTTCGTCACCGCATCCATCGTTATTTTGATCGGAGCTTTTCTGTCATTCTTTATAAAAGTGAAACGGGAGGAAATGCATGGGGGGATGCATGTGCAGGTGGAATAAACAGAGTAATGTTTAAGATTTTCCAGATACGGCCTGATTATGATCATCCACCTCCCCAAGACTAATATTTCGCTCATCAAAAATCTTATTCCTGATGATGATACCGATGATCGGATACATTTCGAGGAGATTGAGGCCGACTTTGAGAGCGTATGTCTTCACTTCACCCTGCTCGGCGGGAGTGAATACCTCGTCAAAACAATTTCGGGCAATATCCATGGCGGCGACTTGGATATCGTAGGTATTTATTGGATTCTTTGCTTCTAATTTTTTCTTGATAGCATCCCAGTGACGAACGATTTTGGCTTCAGCGTCTATCGCCTTTGATATTTCTTCCCCTTTTGGTGTCAGACTGAGCGGACTATGCCCTTTGACGGTGTTTAAGTGACTTATATGCGCCTGATAGAGAAGTTCAGTTGTCGCAGTTATCTTTGAAAGACTGTCTTTTATGCTGTCAATCTTCGCATCGAATTTTTCGCTTTTATTTTCGAAATTATCGTATGATGCTACCCAGCCACCGCTTTTATATGTCAGCCAAAAAACAATAACCAGAATCAAAATCAGGGTAAAGACGGAAGCGTTGAGTTGTTGAATAAGGGCAAGAAAAATAGCAGACATACATGAAAGTATAGTAGAAGACCTCGGGAAGTCAATACGAATAACTCTAATATTTTTATTATTTCTTTATTTCGGCTCTACAGAATAATCAACAATATCAACTTATGATATGCTTATCCTATGCCTACCTTCATCGAAAACAAAAAAGTCGGCCTCAATTATGAAATCATGGAAACGTACGAAAGCGGCGTGGAGCTTTTGGGTTTGGAGGTAAAATCGCTTCGCGAAAAGCACGGCTCGCTTGCGGGCGCGTATGTCGTCGTTCGTGGTGGCGAAGCTTTCATCGTCAACGCTCACATACCTCCCTATCAAGAAAAGAACACCGCCGCTGACTACGATCCGTATCGAACCCGCAAGCTTCTTTTGAAAAAATCGGAAATCGCCACCCTCGCCGCCCAGGGAAATAAAAAAGGTTTGACAATTGTACCTATTTCAGTGTATAGTAAAGGACCGAAAATCAAGGTTGATATCGCGGTCGTTCGTGGCAAGAAGAAACACGACAAGCGTGAGACCTTGAAGAAAAAGCAAGTCAATCGGGACATCGCTCGACAGTGGAATACGCGATAGTTTGCACTTTGAAAATCAGGCCACACAAATCAAACAAGCGGCCGAAAAATTCAGCAAAAAAAGTAAAAGCTGAAGTAAAACATGGGGATGCCAGGCCTCGACACCTGACCTACCCGTGCATGCGCAATGGAGAGCACCGTTACCTCTATAATCTGACGGAAATCGCAACTGCAAAAAATTCAGTCGCAACGGCCAAGTCTATTTTGTCTCCATATTTTGGAGCAAACAGCTTTGCCTTCGCTTACGCCAAAGCTTAAACTTTCGCCTAAGTGACATCCGCCTGCGTGCGCCCGCGCCGCAGTCCGGGTGATATATAGCGGACTAGGAATCGGCATTGTCTCATGCCGACCTCCGAACTAATGAGGCTCACCCTGCATATATTTTGCTCATTGTGAGTATGCTGGGTTAAACGCCGGTATCTCTCGCCAGCAATGACGTTTGATGTTGGTACTAAATGAGCTAGCCATTGTAGAAGCGTGCCCGGGAGTCATGTGCACGGCGGTTCAATTCCGCCCATCTCCACCAAACGAAACTTCCGCCGAAATCGGCATACAGCGGCGATTTTGCGCCGAAAAAATCGCCGCTGTATTTCCCGTCGCGCCCGCCCGCCGTGCGGTGAAATCCCAAAGTGGGTTCCATCCAATTGAAAGCGTTTTGTCTTTGAGAGAGGGGTTCGAGCCGATTTTTTGGAAAAATTCCTTCCATGCACGATAGTTTTCACTCTTTTCCAATTCTATGGCTTCTCTCAAAGACAAAACGAAACTCCGCAAGGGTTCGAGCCAATTATTTCTCCGTTGGCCAAAATCCTTAAAACCCGTCTCAAACTTTGCTTTTTGACGAAGGAGAGTGTCTTTCCGCTCCAGGTAAATATCACGTTCAATGTCGCCATCAAGGTATATGGAAACGAGTTTGTCTAATCTCTCCTTCGTCTCTTCAAGTTTTATTTTAAGATTTTGGACAACGTTTCCTTTTTCAGAAATTGATTCTTTCTCCCATAGGTCGATTTGTTTTTCCATAACTTCAATTTCTGAAAGAGGAAGCGACACTGTTTGAAGCAGTGCGTGTATTTGCGCGGTGAGTGCGGAAGCGGATAGATACTGTTGGTGACAGACGCCTTTCTTTTTGGTACAGCGATAGTGGATATATTTTGTTCCGAAACGATTGGTGGAATTTTGAGCCGTGATCATACTTCCGCACTCACCGCACCTCGCAAACCGACAAAAAGGAAAATGATTGGGTTGTTTTTGTACGCGAGGCCTGCCTCTTTTCAAAAACATCTTCTGCACTGCTTCAAACAGAGTCGGAGAAATAATTGGTTCAAAGCTTCCGTCGTAGTATTCGCCTTTATGATAGGTGAAGCCAAGATATACGCGATTGGTAAGCATACGGGCGACGGAAGCTTTGGCAGGTGGCGTTCCTTTGGTGCTAACGCCGTGATCCGCCAAAAAGTCTGCGATGGTACCGAGAGTGTGCGTACCTTTGGCGTACTCCTCGAATGCTTTGACGATAATACGTGATTTTACGGGATGAGGCTCGATATTCCTCGTTTTTGGGTTATTGACATAGCCAAAGGGCGCTTTAGTCAGCCATTCTCCTCTCCTCACTTTTTGGCGGATGCCTCTGGTAATATTCTCTACAAGGTTATCGGAGTAGTATTTGCTCTGTCCGAACGCCACCTGCAACATGAACTTGCCTTGCGGAGTTGGCTCAAACCAAAAAGTCGGAAAGCGCAAAGAAACTATCCGCTCGGTATCAACCAGATAGATGATTTTTCCGCCATCCACGCTATTTCTCGCTAAACGATCCGGGTGCCAACTGATGATACCGAGCGGAACCTTACTGGTCTCTATTTTGTCCATCATTTCGTTAAACAGCTCACGTCCGGGTTTCTTTGCGCTTCTCGACTCTGTAAATTCTCTTAGAATTTCCATATTTTCTCTACGCGCATATTCCCGCAGTTCAAACAACTGCGCTTCTATCGACATTATTTGATGGTCGTCATCCTCTGTACTCTTGCGAGCGTAGAGAAAATATTTTGGTTTGAGCTCTTTCATGTATTTGGAACCCACTTTGGGATTTTACGGCTCGGCGGGCGGGCGCGGCAGGAAATACAGCGGCGATTTTTTCGGCGCAAAATCGCCGCTGTATGCCGATTTCGGCGGAAATTTCGTTTGGTGGTGCCATTATATCATTCGCGCGAACTTTTTTTACTGAAAATGGAAGTGGATAAGTGAAAATTTATTCAAGAAACAAAATGGTGTCGCCGCCAGCATTTTTCTGGGGGTGAAATTGATGGCGGCGACTCTGCGCGGCGGAAAACCGCGGGTCTGGGGGTCGGTTTTCCGACCGCGCTTTTTTCGGGCGGGGTGGAGAGAGGAAAGAAAATTTAATCAAAATATGATAAAATTATTACATGAAGGAAAAAGAAACTAAAAATATTATTTTGTACTCATCGTTGGACGGTTCACTCAAACTGGAAGTGCCGATTGACGGGGAAACGGTCTGGCTATCGCAAAAACAGATGGCTGATCTTTTTGATTGTACGCTTGAAAATGTTATCTTCCATCTTAAAAACATCTATGAGAGCGGGGAATTGGCCGAAAAAGCAACTACTAAGGATTACTTAGTAGTTCAAAAAGAGGGAAATAGAAGCGTAAAACGGGAAATTCAGGCATATAATCTTGACGCCATCATCTCCGTCGGTTACCGCATCAATTCCATTCGAGGAACGCAATTTCGGATATGGGCTACAAATAAATTGAAGGAATATATCATCAAAGGATTTGTCCTCGACGATGAACGGTTGGCCGAAGGTAAAAAGTCCGGATATTTTGACGAATTACTTGAACGCATCAGAGCTATCCGCGCCAGCGAACGGAATTTCTATCAGAAAATAACCGACATTTACGCCACCAGCGTCGATTACAATAAAGACGCTGAAACAACCAAAATATTCTTCGCCACAGTACAGAACAAGATTCATTTTGCCGTGCATGGCCATACTGCTGCTGAGATCGTGGCGGAGCGTGTCGACGCTAGGAAGAAGTACATGGGATTGACCAACTTTAAAGGCAAGACTGTGCTGGAAAAAGACATTTCTGTAGCAAAAAATTATTTAAGCGAAGAAGAAATACGACAATTGAATCTCATCATCACTCTCTATCTTGACTTCGCTGAATTGCAAGCCAGCAATCGTCGTGTCATGACTATGGAAGAATGGGTGACCAAACTAGACGATTTTTTGAAATTGAGCGAGAAGAAAATCTTGCTCGGTGCCGGCAATGTTAGTAGAGAAAAGGCTGAAGAAAAAGCGAAAAAGGAATACGAAAAATACCGCAAAGCCGAAGATAAGGCTTATATTTCTGATTTCGACGAGCAAACGAAGAAATATTTGGAGTAAGAGTTGTTCTCAATACGAGAAAATTGATCGCGGAACATATAAAGATGGATTACCTATCCGTTTCTTGATTTTTTGCATTAGATTACTTATCCACTATATCTAAACTTTGGATATTGATTGTTTGGATAGACCATTGTACTATTATGGTCAAGTCCATCCACACAAAAGAGTACGCCTATTTCGTCAGTCGACTGAAAAAGGCGAGAATTGAGGCAGGATTGACACAAACACAAGTCGCTAAAAAGCTACACCGTCCGCAATCTCATGTTTCAAATGTTGAATTGGGACAGCAAAGAGTTGATGTTGTAGAGCTTCAGCGGTTTGCTAGAATATATGGAAAGGACATTGGGTATTTTATTAAGTAAATTTCAATATTAATTATCATGTACACAAAAACAGTTATCACTGTAGTTATCATCCTTATTATTATCGGCGGCGGTTGGCTTGGATATCAGTGGTATTCAACGAATCAAATTTTGTCCACTGCTTCTACAGAACAAAGTCAAAATACAACTAATACTCAGTCAGCTTCAAGTGTTTCTAATAAAATTGTATCGACCTCGACGCCTAATGTTACTGTTCCGACTAAAGTAACGAGCGTAACTCAGATCAATCCTTCATCCGTAGCTTCAGTACAAAATTGCGGGGCCGTCATTAGTACAGATTTATACACACAGAGCGGAAATAATTCTATGAGCGCCCAAGAAGGAACGTCTCTTAAATGCGCTAGCCAAGCTTTTCTTAGTTGTAGTCCAGCTACGTTCGCTTTTACCGGTGCAGATGGAGGTAGTTATAAGATAACTGGTCAAAGTGGCTCGTATTGTCCAATAACGCAAAAAGTAGATACTTCATCAAGCATGAAAACATGTAATATTCCTATGAGTTTTATCACTGAAATAGCGCAAGCTGCATTGAAAGTCAATCAGACCGATAAGGTATTTGCTACTGTACCATTACTATTTAGTGGAGCACCCATGACTGATACACAAACTGGTCAGAATATTACCATTAATTGTAGCTCAAATTAATCTCATGAATCCTTTCTGGTATTTCTTCTTCGGAATTATTATATTTTGGATTATTGTTGGTTTTGTTCTGTCACCAAAGAATAAATATAGCACTGTAGGTAGCAACTATAACAAGAGTGACTTCAAAAGATTTAAGGCTCGAATAAGCTTTAGAAAAACATGGATATTCTATGCCGTGTTTGGCCTGTTTTTCATTTTCGGAGTTTTGCTTCTTTTGAAGACAATATCAGGGGGTTCAACATCTGTAGTATCGCCATGGTCATTCCTTACAAACGAACAATTTTTCGGACTGATCATTGCAACTTTTGCGGCTCTAGCCTTATTTGTTATTGCAATTAAAAATTTCGCTTTTGGTAGTTGGTATGGCATATCGCCCCAAGGTCTTTTGATGGTTATGACTGGGTATAAAAATATGATCTCGTATCAATATATCGATAGTCTTTCGGTGATTCAGGCTGATGAGGTTGATGTTGTGATGAACAACATAAGGAAAGCAGAGGTTGTCCCAAATCCAAAAACCTACAATCCTGCCAAGGCTTCCGTAGAAGAAATGGATATGATACGTTACCTGTCCGTTCCGATAGTGCATACTGATTTAGGTATTTTTAGAATATTTACTTTACCACTCATGACTAGAACCAATGGGTCATTCGTTTTATTGAAATTGAAAGACGGCAAAACATTCTTGTTAAGTCCAAAAGAAGTAGATGGATACTTAAATGAGGTTAACAAATATTTTAACTCGCAGGAGAAGACAAATAACGCACCTTCGGTTTAGCGCAACCAATTATTTAGGTCTCTTGGCTCGTTAAGTAGAAAGTTAAATCAATAGTGTTTCGTGGAAGCGTGTTAGAATAACTGTATGGACGATCAAACTACTCCAAGCGAATCAGTTGAGGAAACAGAAGCACCCGAAACGGCTCCTGCCGCCGTTGAGCCAGATTCTGGTCAAACAACAGGTTCTAACCCTGCCAATATGCCCCCAGAAGCCCTAGAATCGCCTATAAGCGCTCCTAGCACCTCTCCCGTTGAAGATCAAAATCCACCTATAAATCAGCCTGAAAGCAACGCCACAGAAGAGCCAATTTCTGCTCCAAATGAGCCACAAGCTCCAGTTGATGACCAACCGATTTCTGAACCAGTTCAATCAGCTCCAGTGCAATCCATACTCATGTCAGCGCCGACGCCACCGACTCCGATAGCGGCACAAACACAACCGTCGGCGCAACAGAATCAGACCAGCTTCATTCGCGCACTCCTCGCTAAAGCAAATGCCAAGCTTGGTTCAAATCGTCAGAAAAAAATGGACAAGATTATGCTGACAACACAAAAGAAAGGATTCATAACCAACGAACAAGCTCAAGACCTTCTACATTGCTCTGATGCAACTGCAACCAGATATCTATCAAAGCTTGTTCGGCAAGATGGTGGAATTGAGCCGTAAGGATTTCTGAATTTCTTTTCAACTTCAAACCGAGAAGCGGTCGACTTCCGCTTCTTGCTACAGGTTCTGAACGGATGTCTGTTACGGCGGAGCACTGCACGGTCGCTTCAAGCGACGGTGCAGGTTTCCGTGCGAAGACGTTCGGACATCCGCGTACTGACTTTATTGAAGCGGAAGTGGGCCGCTTCGAGTCACCGGACTTTCATGCTAGGATAATCTTGCGGTTCAGATGGCAGAACCGCTTGCGGATCAAATGGTGGATTTGAGCCGCAAGGTTCTCTGAATTTATTTCCATCTTCACCTTTACCCCCGCCCGAAAAAAGCGCGGTCGGAAAACCGACCCCCAGACCCGCGGTTTTCCGCCGCGCAGAGTCGCCGCCATCAATTTCACCCCCAGAAAAATGCTGGCGGCGACACCATTTTGTTTCTTGAATAAATTTTCACTTATCCACTTCCATTTTCAGTAAAAAAAGTTCGCGCGAATGATATAATGGCACCACAAAAATAAGAAGTTCTAAGATAGCCAAAACTACCAACTTAAAATCTGCTTTCAATTATTTTTTAGGGTGTCAATTTTAAAAAATAGAAAGCCCCGAACACCATTGCTGGGTCGGGGCTAAATTTCGCTGTTGTGCAGCTATCTCACGTTACCGCTGATTGCGGCGTGCCACCAGATCGTCGATGACCTTCTTTGCTCCGGCTTGGAAACCAGGAATACGACCTTCCCATTTGGGAATACCAGGAAGGTGTTCTTCGCTGAGTCGGTCCCTGATCGCATAGGCCAAGCAGAGCGAAACGAGTTCGCGCAGGAGTTCTTCACAATCGCCACTAAAGTGGACGCCGTTGAAGAGTTCTTTTTTGCTTGCCATGACGTCGCCTGTTTCGAACGAACACATGATCTCACCGAGTTTGGTGGGAGACATGGCGCGAACGTCACCGGCCTCAAGGTCGGTCTTAACGTGTTCGACGAACTTCTCCAGATTATTGATCCGATAGAAGATAGCGTCGTAGACGTTCTTGCCGATGAGGTTGTTCGTGAGGTTTACAATGTACTGTTTCATTTTTATCTCCTTTCAAAGAGATTTCCCGCTACCTGTATGGATCGCTGTACCGAGACATTCGGTACCTTGCGATATGAGCCAGAGAAGCTCATTAACGGCCGCCATAGAAAACTATGGTATGAGTGTATTATATCACCTATAATATATACTGTCAATATGTAACAAAATACTATTAAAATACTTCATTTTTAGGCAGTTTCTCGGTATAATCCTCTCAATATGACTGAAGACCAGTATCTTACTCTTTTAGTTTCATTTGAACCGATTTTTGAGCAAGCTGCCCAGCTTGCTCTTGATCTGAGAGGCAAAGTCCCGATCCATAATAAATCAGCGACTGGCGTTGAAGGTGTAGATATCGTGACGGGTGCCGATCTTCAGGTGCAAGAATTCATCCTTTCAAGGCTGGCCGAGACACCGCTCGCGGAATGCGAATTATTCGCTGAAGAAGCGACTTCCTCGGTCTCCAAATTCAAAGGGACCAATGGTCTCGTACTTTTGATCGACCCGATCGATGGCACAGCCAAATATGTATCTGGCGGAAAATTCTTCTCTGTGATCATCAGCATGCACAACAAAAAAGATCTGCTCTATACTCATTATCGTTTTCCGCTGATCGGCTGGACTAAACGTATTGTGAAAGATAAAGCTGAAGATATCGGCAGTGTCCCTGAGATACAGATAAAACCAGGCGTCGATGCGATGGGCATGATCGCTTATTTGGAATATATCAAGCCAGACAGATTGCCTCCTGAAGTCGAAGATGCGCTGAAGATCAGAAGCCTGTCTCTGCATCAGCGCAAGGAGATAGTCGATGAAGGCAATATGATCTCACTGATGTTCTTAGAGAAGATCGCTGGAGTTGCTATACAGAATCCCGTTGCCTATGATTGTCTTGGCTCATTGCATTATGCCTATGCGACAGGTAAATTTGAGATTTACTCAACAGTAGATTTATCGAAACCAACCAAGGGTCCATTTGGAATATATTATCCTGGATTATATGTTGTATGGAAAAAGTGATTACTTGCCGCGACACTGTTATCTAAATCATATCCCCCTCTCCCTCAACCAAATACCACTTAGTAATATACTCCCTCATTTGATTCCAATGATTTTTCAGTA
>CAZQKU010000027.1:0-9724 GCA_964593965.1 uncultured Candidatus Saccharibacteria bacterium
GGCATGCTTAAAGAGAAAAAGACATGAGGTGGTGACAACTACCTACCCCAGTAAATTAATATGTAATTTTCTTTCGCACGTTGCTTTTATGTTCGATTTTTTCCCTGCAATTTTGAAACGTATATGTAAATATCCTCGAGAGCTTTGACCGCGTCGCCGGCGGCAATGTTGTTCTGATGATATATACCATCAGTCGAATCACCGGCCGCCCAGACGCCGTCCACCGATGTGCGCTGAGTGCGCGGGTCAACGACGATACGGCTGTATTTGTCTACGGTGACCAAATCTTTGGCAAAATAAGTCGTCGGTACCGAGCCAATCTCGACGAAAATACCGGTGACGGAAAGCGAGATGTCACGGCGTGTTTCCTTCATGGTTTTATCCGAGGTATCTTTCATCGTTTCGGTATAGACGAGAGATGTGACGAATTTTCCGCCCTTCACTTCTTTGGGAATGGCATTATTGATAAGCTTCATCTTTGGATTGGCCGTCACCGCCGCTACTGTAGCAGGATCAGCGCGGAGCTTGTCGCTTCTATTGAGTAAGGTAACGCTTTTACAATACGCGAGGAGCTGAGCGGCGCTCTCGAAGCTGGCATTACCACCGCCAACCACAGCCACGTCGTGGTCGGCAAAAAGTGGTCCGTCGCAGGAAGCGCAATAGGTCAGGCCTTTGTGCTCAAAGGTAAGAGCACCGGGAATATCAAGCTTGCGCCGGTCACTACCGGTGGCGATGAGGACAGTGCGGGCAGAATAGGTGGCTTTGTTGGTGCGTATGGTGAAAATAGTCGAGGTGCCCGATGAAGTGTCAGAATTTTTCGGGGTATTCGATTTCGAAATATTTTGGCAGAGCTCGCCGGTTTGTATCTCAACTATCGGTGCTGTGCCATCTGTTCCACCGGCATACGCCCGCAAATGCGTTTCAAGATTCTTGGCTAAATCGGTGCCGGAAATTTTTATCGTGCCAATCCAATTTTCAATACCATCGGAGACGATACTTTGACCGCCGAAGTCTTTAGTTATAAGAACAGTGTGCAACTGCTTGCGCGAAGCATACACTCCCGCCGCCACTCCGGCGGGGCCGCCGCCGATTATTGCCAAATCATAAATCATTTAATTTTTGACCGTCGTAAGAAAGCCGGTACCGCACCCCAATCGTCATCATCATCGGCTTTCTTTTCTTTTTCATCCTTGTTGTCCTTGGCGTCCTTTATAGCTTTGTCGGCAGGAGAATTGAGTACGGAGCTCAAAGAGTTGAAAATTCTACCTCGGCTACGTTCTTCACGTACTGGTGTGGTTGAGTTTTCTTTTGTATCACTATGATTACTGCTTGCACCACTCCCGCCACGCTCCCGACTTTCGCGCATTTCCCGTGCCAAGGCTCCAATTGTTGGCTCCGCACCGCCAGTGCCTCCTGCCAGAGCCGATGTTCTGGTACCAAAAAGCTTGCCGGCCACTTCACTCGTATCAGGGAAACCGGCGGCGATGACGGTAACCTTAACTTCATTTTTCTTGAGTTTATCGTCACGAACGGTACCAAAGATGACTTTGGCTTGCGGATCAATGGACTCGGTAATGATTTTTGCCGCATCCTGGATCTCGAACATGGTGAGGTCTTCACCGCCAGCGATAGAGAAGAGCACACCTTTGGCACCAGTGATAGAAACGTCAAGAAGTGGGGAATTGATGGCCATTTTGGCCGCATCTACCGCACGATTCTCGCCGGTGGCAGAGCCGATGCCCATGAGTGCCGAGCCGGAATTTTCCATAACGGCACGGATATCGGCAAAGTCAATATTGATGAGGCCGGGCGTGGTGATGAGGTCGGAAATACCTTCGACAGCCTGGCGGAGGATTTCATCACATTGAGCGAAGGCATTCTTGACGGTAGTGGTTTTTTCAATTGTCGAAAGGAGTCGATCGTTCGGAATAACGATGATGGCGTCCACTTCTTTGCGCAATTCTTCAAGTGCAGTTTCGGCGATTTTTGATCGCTGTTGACCTTCGAAGAAAAACGGTTTGGTGACGACGGCCACGGTGAGGGCGCCGAGCTCCTTGGCTGTGCGAGCGACCGAGGGTGATGCACCACTACCGGTGCCGCCGCCCAATCCGCAGGTGATAAAGACCATGTCCGCGCCTTTGATGGATTCCTGAATGTCTTCTTTGGTTTCCTCGACGGCACGCTTGCCAATGTCTGGATTCATACCAGTGCCGAGGCCGCGAGTTAAGTTCTTACCGATGTGAATGCGCTTTTTGGCGAGGGCATGATGAAGATCCTGCGAATCGGTGTTGATGGCAATAAAGTCCACGCCTCTGACCTTGGAATTGATCATGTGATTGACGGCATTCTTGCCGGATCCGCCGATACCAAGGACCTTTATTCTGGCGAACGCTTCAATGTCGGGGGTGATGTTGGGCATGGTGTGGAATGAATGTGATGATAAATGGTTCCGGCGTCAGCCGTATTAATCTTTACGTAAGGGCAATCATACCAAAGTGTTTTAAAAAAGGGAAGTGTCAGAAATACAGTGTAAAAATAGGTATCAAAAATATTGCCCCATTTTAAATCCCCCATAAAGCCCGACAATGCCGCCGACGGTGCCCCACAATACCGATGACATACCGGCAAGCGAGCCGCCCCAGAGCATGGGCAAACAGCTTCCGACGGTCGAGCCGATGCCGAGACCGATCCATACCAACGTTTTTGTGGACATGATGCAATTATTGTATACTACATAGATGGAAAAGAGAACAATGAAAAAAGAAACTAAAATCATCGTGGCTTTTCTAGCGCTCGTCCTGATTATTCTGATTGTTCAAGTATGGCGTCAGTACACATTTATTCAAAGAGCCCAGACGATACAAGCGATACGAGGTCACATTTCTCAAGATATGCAACAGCTTGCCGCTCTGCGTCGTCGCGGGCCGCTTACCGCGGTGGACAGCTCATATATTCAAGCATGGATGACCTTCGATTACATCAATACCGCTTTCAACATTCCGCCGGGATATCTCTCGAATTATCTAGCCAATAATGTGCGTGATTCAAGTGATCAATATCCGCATATTTCCATTTCCCATTATGCTCGAGAAACCGCCACTAGTTCGGCCGCTTTGACTATAGACATCACTAGTGCAGTGCAGGCATACTTCAATGTGAGCTCGACATCACCCGCTACTCTGATCGCCAGCTCAACCAATGAACTTCATCCTTAGCACACTGTTGTCGTACCTGCTCCTGTACAAGTACGCCACGATTTTTGTGGTAGTTCTTGCCGCGGCTATCATCGTGCCGGTGCCGGATAGCACCTTGCTCGTGGCTACCGGTGCGTTCGTCAGTCAGGGGTATTTCAGTTTGACGTTGGCGCTCGTTGTGGCACTGGTGGCCAATGTTCTCGGCGACCTTGTCGGCTACACTCTGACCAATCGTTGGGGCTACAAGGTGGTCAAGGAACATCATGTTCGAAAAATGCCGTATTTCAATCGAGTCGAGCAATTCCTCCGTTCCAATGCCGGCATGGCTATCATCGTCAGCCGTTTCGTCGGCACAGTCGGACCTCTGGTCAATTTTCTCTCCGGCCTCGCTGATATTCCGCTGTCGAAATTCCTTTTCTTTGACGTTGTCGGCAATGCCGTTGACATAGCTGGCCTGCTCATTGCCGGCTACATTCTCGGCCAATATTGGCAGGATTTCTCGGGTTTCGTCGGCCTCATCGGTTGGATCATTGTTGTGGCCATCGTCATGTATGCTATTATTAAAATATCGAAGGCAACGATGACTAAAAAGTCGATTTCATAACTTCACAAAATAATGCTGACCTATTTTCAAGCTATCATACTCGGACTTTTCCAAGGATTGACGGAGCTTTTTCCTGTCTCCAGCCTCGGCCACAGTGTCATTCTACCTCAGCTGTTCGGCTGGCATATTGATCAAGCCGGAGATTTTTTCCTTATTTTTCTGGTGGCGACTCATTTTGCTACGGCACTGGCTCTTTTGATGTTCTTTTTTGAAGACTGGTTGCTCATTATCAAAGGTTTGTTCAAAAGTTTATCTTTGTGGCCATCGAATGGTGCACATGATGTCCAATATGCCAAGCTCGGCTGGCTCCTCATCATTGGTACCATTCCTGCCGGGCTTATCGGGCTTCTTTTTCAAAATAAACTGCAGGCGCTGTTTGCTTCGCCGCGGCTGGTGGCACTTTTCCTCATTGGCAACGGTTTGATGTTGTGGGGTGTGGATAGGATGCGCAGGAATAAAAACGGCGAAAATAATTTGGCAAAATTGACGTGGATGCAGTCCTTCAACGTCGGCCTCGCTCAATGTCTTGCCCTCATTCCCGGTTTCTCAAGGACTGGCGCCACTATGGCCGGCGGTAGATTGGTTGGTCTTTCGCATGAATCAGCCGCCTATTTCGCTTTTCTTTTGGCAACGCCCATTATTTTCGCCGCCGCGGTACTGAAACTGCCCGAGCTTGGTCGCTACGCCGCCCTCGGTGGCATGGCTCTCATTGGCCCGCTGATTGCCGGTTTCATCGCCGCTTTCATCGCCGCCTATTTTTCCGCCCGCTTTCTCGTCCGCTATTTCAAGACGAACAATCTCATGCCATTCGCTATCTATTGCATGGCATTCGGTGCACTGGCATCGGTGGTTTTTTTGATTCAACGGTAATGCATGTTGTGTGCGAATATTGCCGATGTATCTCACTCATTTAGAAAAAGTGCACTAAATCATCAGTGTCGGCAGAAGCCTCGGCATTGTTGCCCATTGTTTTCTATATTTTTTTATTATGCCACTTCCGCCGCTTTCTCGCCTCCATAATACTTCAGCTCCACCTTCCCGTTATCAATGACAATGTACGACGCTGGTAGTGTCGTCCATGAGCCTGAATTGAAGTAGTGGATTTTGCAATCTTCTGCACCCATGTCTTTGTTGTTACTGTTCATAGTAAAACTTTTGGTCATGGCGATGTGTGTATGACCGCAGATGATATAGTCGGCGCCTTTTTCGTAGGCGTATTTGGCGGCGCGCTTGGCCACGATAGGGGACAGGCGCAACCAATAGCCGCGGAAGCGATCGACCGCGGCTACGCTTTTGCGTTTTTTCATATCCAGTTTGGAAATAAGGAAGAGTGGTAGGAAAAGAAAACTGCCCCAGAAACTACTCCGCACCAACGTTTTGTCGAAGCGGTCGCCATGGACTGCGATGAAACGTTTGTCGTTGTACGTCCATTCATATTCATCGGTGACGGAAACGCCCAAGAGGCGCGACATCGGCTCGATGAGCTTGTGATCATGGTTGCCGCGGATCAGGATGATTTCGGTATTGTGATTACCATTCGATATTTCATGGATATGCGACAGGAAGCTCCACGCATCGGTGCCGAGCCGGCTCCAGTTCCTATCATCAAAGAGGTCGCCCAATATGATCAGCCTTTTACACTGCACGACCCGCAGAAGCTCGAGAAGCTCCCTTGACCGCGACATGGAAAAACCGAGATGAATATCGGAGACAATGAGGGTATGGACTTTAGAGGGGATGGGGGGCATAGGGTTGACGGGACTATTATGATAAAACTAATGTACCATGTTTTTTATATTTTGTAATGTAATACTTCTACAGCACATGCAGAAAGACCGCTTTTAGGCGGACTTTCTATGATTCCTTATTTTTTTTATTTGGTAACTCTCGTAATCAGACTTCAATTAGAACCCGAAAATATGGCTAAAGAACGACCCGATCTCTCCGAATATACCACCGCGAGGGGCTGGAGAAGGGGATGTGCCGCCGCTCGTGCCAGTTGGTGATTGACCATTATTGACGTTGGCTTTCTGATCAATGACTGATGAAGCAGTGACTGACGTGCCGGAGACGGCGCCTTGGATGATGACATTATCGCCGACGGCTACGTTTGCGACAGTGACAGTTGTGTGTCCTTGAACAATTTTGGCATTTGTGACATCGACCGTATAGGTGACATTGCTTTTATTGGTGATTGTCAGAGTGTTGCCGTTAACAGCTGAAACTGAGCCGGCGATGACTGGCTGGCCGTTGCCGGTGATAGGTGACGGCAGGGAAGTCGGACGAGTGGAAGAAGCTGTGTCGCCCATATCTTGGCCGCCATGATCTCCGCGCGTCATTGACATAATGCCATCGAAGATCGACGTTGCCGTGACCGATGTACCGCTGACCGTACCGCGTGCGACTATGGTATCGCCGACAGCGATGCTTGCCAGGGTACTAGTGGCATTATTTTTCTTGACGGTGGCATTGGTTGCGTTAACAGTGTATGTCACGGTTGATGGCGTGCTCGAAGCAAAGCCTTGCTTGCCAGATATTGTCAATGTGTCGCCACTTATTGCCGTAACGGTACCGACGACGCCGGACATTCCCATCCTGTCACCGATCATACCGTCGCGACCGCCTTGTCTAGAATGACTACCCCATGCCGATGATGGGGTAGGTGAAGGAGTTGTTTGAGCAGAAGCCAGAACTGGCGCCAGTACGAAGCCAGCCGCTACACCAAGAGCCGATACCACGACAATAGCCGCAGAAATGTATTTTTTAATTGTCATATATATTTATATTGTTAATTATGTTTATGCTGATAATAATTGAAAATCACGCCCGACACTTGTTATACTCATAAATCTTGGGATTATTTCACGATTATTTTCATTATGATTTTTGATGGCGAAATCTGCCAATTCTGCTAGTATGAAGCTATGGATTCACGATTTATACGCAATTTCAGCATCATGGCCCACGTCGATCACGGTAAGTCAACTCTTGCTGACCGGATGCTTGAAATCACTGGCACCATAGAAAAGCGCAAAATGCAAGCGCAGGTTCTCGATTCGATGGAGCTTGAGCGCGAGCGGGGCATTACCATCAAGATGCAACCGGTCAGGATGAAGTTCAAAAATTACATTCTGAACCTCATTGACACGCCTGGGCATATTGATTTTTCATACGAAGTGTCACGGGCTCTCAAAGCGGTCGAAGGCTCGATTCTTCTCGTGGATGCGACACAAGGTGTGCAGGCGCAAACGTTGACCACGCTCAACATGGCTCGCGAGTCGGGGCTGACGATTATTCCTGTAGTTTCGAAAATTGATTCGCCACTTGCACGGGTGCGTGAGACTGTCAAGGAAATTTCGGAGCTTCTTGATTGTGATGAAAGCGAAGTGCTCAAAGTATCGGGGAAGACGGGTGAAGGCGTGGCGGAGCTTCTCGAGCAAGTCATCGAGCGGGTGCCGGCGCCTGTGAGTGGCGGTTCTATTCATAGCTCGCACACTCGGCAAAATTCGGACAGTTCAAATGCTGTTTCTGTCGCTTCCAGTACCACTATCGCTTCCACCGAATTCCGTTCTCTTGTCTTCGATTTTCAATATTCGAACCATAAAGGTGTCATTGTTTATGTCCGCGTCATGAGCGGTTTCGTCAAGCGCGGCGATCAGCTTCTTTTCAAAGTGTCACATGAGACTTTCAATGCTCTCGAAGTTGGCATTTTTGCTCCCGATGATACGCCGACTGAGTCGATCGGCGCTGGTGAGATCGGCTATATCGTTACCGGTATCAAACAGCCCGGCATCGCATCCGTCGGAGATACGGTCGCCTCGATCCGTGACACACAAGCGCCGCTTGCTGGCTACATGAGTCCACGGCCGGTCGTTTGGGCTTCGGTTTATCCGGAAAGTCAGGATGATTTTACCGGACTGAAGATGGCTCTCGGCCGTTTACGTTTGTCCGACTCATCATTTACTTATGAAGAAGAATCGTCCGGATCTCTTGGTCGCGGCTTCCGGTGTGGTTTCCTCGGTATGCTTCATCTCGAGATCATCACCGAGCGTTTGCATCGGGAGTTTAGCCTCAATCTCGTCGTCACTACGCCATCCATTACCTATATCGCTGAACTCAAAAATGGCAAGTCCATCACCGTCTACTCGCCATCGCTGTTTCCCGACGATCATGAGATCAAGCGCATTCTCGAGCCACTTGTGACCATAAAAATAATTACCCCGCCGGCATATCTCGGTGCACTCATGCAGTCGGTATTCGAACATGAAGGTGAGGTAAAGTCCACCGACAATTTCGGCGACAATCGTAACGCACTCACTCTCGTCATGCCTCTGCGCGAGCTCATGCGGAACTTTTTTGATGAAGTGAAAAGTTTGTCCTCCGGTTTCGCTTCTATTTCGTATGAAGTAGCCGAGAGCAGGCCAGCCGACGTCGTGCGCATGGATATTCTTGTCGCTGACGAAGTGGTGCCCGCATTCTCGCGTGTTGTCTCGCGTCGCAGAGCCCTCGAAGAAGCCAAAGCCGTCGTCGAAAAACTCCACAAAATCCTGCCGCGCCAGATGTTTACCATGAAGATCCAGGCGAAGGCCATGGGTCGGATCATTTCCTCAGAGACGTTGTCGGGCATGAAAAAAGACGTCACCCAGCACATGTACGGCGGCGATATCACCCGCAAAATGAAGCTCCGCGAAAAGCAGAAAAAAGGCAAGAAAAAAATGGAAGCTCTCGGCAAGGGGAAAGTGAACATTCCGCAGGAGGTTTTTTTGAAAATGATGCGGGCGGATTAGAAAACCAATAACAACTGCATTGCTTCTTGTTGCTTTGTGGGGTTTTCGATCACCCGATGTCATACGCTAAAATAGCCTTATTTTGTAAGGTTATTTTTCTAGTATTGACTTTGTTTACTAACAGTGCTATAATAGAAACTAGATGGATTTTGGTAATCAATCCTGAGTTAGAAGACAGAAAATTGAAAAAATGGATTCCTTATGAAGAAAATTCTTTGCAGTCTTTGTGTCGGATTTGTGAGCCTGTCGGCGATCGCTCAAAATAGCATTGTCATCCCTGATGACCCTTTCAAGGGAATGGACTACGTTAGTCCAGTTGCTCGGGAAGCTGTCAGGAAAGATCAGGCGTCGAGATTCGTGTTTTTGAACCTGTCGCCGATGAAAGCCACTCATTCGATCAGCTTTACAGCAAGGTATGGTCAGACGGCGGCCAGTCAGGCACAAGCTTTCCTTTATGCTAAAGGGGAGAGCATCACGGTGGTAAATGAAAGTATCGCCATCTATGGTGTCCAACCAAATCTGACTCCCATGGTGACAATCTCCTACATTGACAAGCCGGTTCGCCGAGTCTATGTCACACCCACGCCGCATTACTATTATCGTAACGGGCAGTGGTATCTCTATCGGTAAAGCAACCGGAGCGCAAGCTCAAAGCTTTCAAACGACCGCACAATGCTTTTGCAAAGTGCGGTTTTACTTTTCTTCTTGATTTTATTTGTAATTTAATGTAGGAAAATATTGTAAGTCGCGGGTTTATCTTCTGATTTGAGGACTTTTTCTAAATGAGAATAAAAAATATTTTTCGACGGAAGTTAGCCATATTTTTGATAAAAAATTGTTTTCGTTCTCATTTAGAAAAAGTGGCGAAAAACGAGAGGAAAGTCGGAAGCTCACGATTGACCTTATTTATAACTCAATTATTTATAACTCAACGCTGGAAAATACAGCAGGATCATCGAGATGACAATAAGAACGCTGACAACGATGAAGGTGACCTCGAGGATTTTTTTGTGTTTTGGATTGAAAAGCATGGTAATTATCGGTGCAAATAGTATACTATATGGACAGAAAATAGACAAATAAAATCGCCACATCCTAACCATGCTTGAATTCCGCCAAAAGCGCAAAGTCCGCCGCCT
>CAZQKU010000028.1:0-9546 GCA_964593965.1 uncultured Candidatus Saccharibacteria bacterium
AAAATATTTATATATTCCTCTCCTTGCATTTATTTTTCCCTCAATTGCATTCGCCGCGTGGTGGAATCCGGCGACATGGTTTAGCTCAGGAAATACGACTGCCACTAATACTGTTTCAACAATGGATCAGTCGTTACTGAATCAAGTCAATGAACTCAGACAGCAGGTCGATAGTCAGCAATCGCAGAATGTAGCAACGGCAACACCGGCAGTTGCACCAATTACAACCAGTGGTTCAAATTTACAGTCAAAAATCAGTGATCTTACTGCTGAAAACAGCAATCTCCAATCAAAAGTTTTCAGTCTTCAGACTCAACTTCAGACAGCTCAGAATAACTATTCTCTTTGTCAAGCCAACTCGGCAAAGATTCAGAGTTCAAGTGTCCAGGTTCCACCACCGGCGACAAACTCAGTACCCGTTAGTAACTCTTCTTCGGCTACTATTGCAATTGATACAAATTCTCCCAAAACACAATCAGTCGAAGCCACTGATATAGCCGACGGTCAATATCTCGCTCTGCCCGTCCTTGTCTTTGACGTCACTCCTTCAGGTAATGATTTTTATCCAACTTCTCTAAGCGTCAATATCAGTGCATCAGGCCAGGGCTCTGTAAGCACTGCCTACCTATACCAAGGGCGACCACTCGCAGGATCAAACGCGACACCGATAGCGACGGCAATAGTGTCCAATGGCGTAGCAGATTTTACTCAGATTAATAATGCCCTAACTTCTCCGACAGATACAGGGATCATCAATGCATTCACTATCGCAGTCGACGTCTCTGGTTTGACAACATACGGTTACACGGAAACAGTTTCTGCTTCGGTTACCAACCTTTCGTTAGTCGATTCAAAGAACAATACCGTAAATGCAACCGGTAGTGTCACCGGCAAGATTATTAATGTGGAGAATGATATATAGAAAATGGAAAATATAGAACTCACTGATAAGATGAAAAGGACGACTGATGAACGTATCAAGCGTTATTTGGCACGATGTGATAAGGGGTTTACTAAAAAAGATCTTGGCAGAAAGCCTAAAGGCCGATATGCCTCTTTCGATTATTGTTTCAATTATTTTCACTCATTTAAAGTTGAAGATAGAAAAAAGATGGCGGATGCCGATCATATGGAAATCAGTTGTCTTCATCTTGCTTTTTTCTTGGCGAGCTGGGGAATGTTACGTGCTTCATCTTTTTTGCTACAAAGAAGTATAAAATTTTACGAACCGCTGATTGAATATATTTCTAAAGCTGACAGTTCTCTATGGAAAATAGATGCCTCTGATTACTCAGAGGAAAATATATGGGAATTAATAAAATGTTATAGACAAATTGAGAAAAGTCTTGGAAAAAAGAAGAACAAACCCTCCCCGATCTTAGTTACAAAGATAATGCTCGGTGTGTTCGGTAACGTCCCTGCTTTCGACACCTATTTCATAAGAGGATCCGGACTTGGAAGCTCCAGTGAGAAATCTCGTAAAAAATCTCTTAAAAGAATTTCTCTTTATTATAACGATCACAAGTTTCTGATAGATGCCGAAGCAAAAAAGAGAAAGAATTTTGATTTTTTGGCTGGAATCGGCGGTACAAGCAAAGTGATATACACGAGAGCAAAAATTATTGACATGATATTTTTTGCTAGTGGACAATAAAATTATTTCATCAAAAAAATGTTAAAAATAACCAATATAAACAAACAAGAAAAGTCCTCACGGAATGGCAATATTTTGGAGTTTAGGAAAACTCATACTCTCCAAGAGACAGGAGATAAGTTCGATATTACAGGCGAACGTATAAGGCAGATAGAGCTTTTGAAAAATAGAAAAAGATGCACTATCCATGACCGTTGGTATTACGGTGAGTGTTCTTATTGCACAGAATTAAAAAAATACAGGGCATTTGTCAAAAATCTGAATTATGACTCTCTGATAAAAGAAGTAGCCAAAGAAGGAGAGAACAGAAAAAGGGATTTTGTCTCTGTTGAACGCAAGCTATATCTTATAGAGATTTTGGATAAGGATTACCACACTTCTTTTCCGGAAATGGTTCGGCTGTTTCGGAGAAACAGAATGACCGTGTTACATCTTTTTAATAAATACGTTAAGAAAACATCATGAAAACATTAAAAAAATAAAATTATGAATGAAATAAAATGCCCAAAATGTGGAACATCTTTTAAAATCGACGAAACTGGTTTTGCTGATATTCTTAAACAAGTCAGAGATGAGGAATTTAACAAAGCTCTAAAAGAGCGGGAGAGAATGTTTGATAAGGATAAAGAGAATGCTATCAAACTCGCCGAGGCTAATATTAAAAATACATCACAAGAGGATCTTGCAAAAATGGAGGCTGAACTAGCTGAGATGAAATCAAAAATCAGTAACGCAGAACTTGAGAAAAAACTTGCGGTTAAAGAAGCGGTAAATAAGGTCGAAAAAGAACGTGATGAACTGGCTGGCGAGCTTAAAAATAAAGATAGTGAAAGGCAACTTCTTAAAACATCACTAAAAGATAAATATGAGGGTGATTTGAGGCTAAAAGATGAAACTATTGAGCGTTTGAGGGATATGAAGTTAAAACTCAGTACTAAAATGGTTGGCGAAACCTTGGAGCAACATTGTGAGACTGAGTTCAATAAACTCCGTGCAACAGCTTTCCAAAATGCATACTTTGAAAAGGATAATGACTCCAAGACCGGTAGCAAAGGTGACTATATCTATCGCGAGCCTGACGGATCCGGCAACGACATCATTTCCATAATGTTTGAAATGAAGAATGAGCAAGATGTTACTGCTACCAAACATAAAAATGAAGACTACTTCAGAGAGCTCGATAAAGATCGTACAGAGAAAAAATGCGAGTACGCTGTCCTTGTTACGCTCTTGGAAGCAGAAAATGAGTTATATAACACTGGTATTGTTGATGTTTCCCATAAATATTCTAAGATGTATGTAATTCGTCCACAATTTTTTATACCGATGATAACATTACTTCGTAATGCCTCAATGAAATCCTTGGAAGACAGAGCGGAGCTTGCCTTGGTAAAGAACCAAAATATCGACATAACTAACTTTGTAGAAAATATAAATAAGTTCAAAGATGGTTTCGCTAAATATTCTCAGCTTGCCAGCCGTCACTTCGATACATCCATCGCCGAAATAGACAAAACTATTGTTCATCTTCAAAAAACTAAAGAGGCTCTATTGTCGATTAAAGATAAGCTCCGTCTTGCTAATAATAAAGCAGATGACTTAACAATTAAAAGATTGACACGTGGTAACCCTACGATGAAAGCTAAATTTGCAGAGCTTAAGGACACGAATAAAACTAAAAAATAAAAGCTACAAGTCTTTTTTGATGCATTAAAAAATGAAAAAAATAATATCAAAATCCGACTACGTACTCTGGCGAGAATGTCCGCATAATGCGTGGATGAAGAAATGGAAGCCGGATATATATTACGCATTACCGCTTTCCGAGTTCGAACAACACCTCATCGAAGCCGGTAATATGGTTGAAGAAAAAGCACGTGAACGTCTTTCCGGTGGTGTGCTTGTCGAGGGTCGAGACGAAGGGTCTGTAAATACGACGAAAGATTTATTGAAAAATAAGACGGAAACCATATATCAGGCATCTTTCTCCGACGGCACGTTGTTTGCCGCCGTGGATATATTGAAACAAGGGACTAAGGGCGAGCTATCCATCTACGAAGTAAAGGCATCGAGCAGTTCCAAGTCCGAGGGCGGTGAAGACGGAGAGGAGTCCGACGATGGCGACGATTTGGTCAATTTCATGGACCCGAAGGCTCTTGAGAAATACAAGAAAAACTTGCTCAAAGACCATCATCTCTACGACCTCGCATTTCAGGTGTACATGGCTCGAAAGGTTGGATATACCGTCACTGGGGCATATCTCGTGCGGTTGAATAGGCAGTATGTTCGTGGAGGCGATATTGATCTTGAAAAACTTTTTGTCATCGAAGATGTCATCAAGTATGTCGATGAGGTATTGCCCCGCGTAGAAGCAGAGGTGAAAGAGATGACGAAACTCCTTACCTCGTCAAAACAACCCCATGGCCCATGCGACTGCATTTATGAAGGCAGATCAAAACACTGCACCACCTTTTCCGAACATAATAAGGAGGTACCAAAGTATAGCGTTCATGATCTGACTCGCATCGGTCGCAGTAAGAAAAAGTTATATGAACTGATCGACTCTAGGATATATGACATTTTGGATATTCCCGATGATTTTGAGTTTGGTAAAAAAATAGAGAAACAGGTGAGGATACATAAACGTGGTAAGGAAGACATCGATCGTGAGGCCATACGGATAGAGCTTGCATCACTACAGTTTCCTCTGTATTTTCTGGACTATGAATCGTTCAATCCGGCCATACCGAGATTTGGGGGATATAAACCATATCAGCAGATACCATTCCAATTTTCGGTTCATAGGCTTGACGCACCTGATGCAGAGTTGGTACATGGAGAATTTCTCTATACGGGAAAAGAAGACCCCTCTCCATTGTTTGCGACGGCGCTTCGGGGAAAAATAGGAAAGGTGGGAAGCGTTATTGTATGGAATAAGACGTTTGAACAATCGCATGTCAATAAGCATTTGGCTATACGTATTCCCGAGTGTGCTGATTTTTTGAACGATATCAATTCCCGGATGTTCGATCTCATGACCATCTTCTCCAAGCAGTTGCACATTCACCCCGATTTTCATGGAAGCGCCTCGATAAAGAAAGTTCTACCGGTTCTATGTCCCAAACTTTCTTACAATGACCTTGATATCGGCAACGGATCGGAAGCGATGAATACGTGGAACAAGCTCGTGACGGAAGGTGCCTCGGATGATGAGAAAGCTAAGATAGAGCGAGCGATGCTCGAGTATTGCGGACTGGATACCTATGCGATGTATGCAATTTGGAAACATCTTCGAGAAAAGGTCGGTTTATCTTCTTGTACAAATGCAAAAAATAGAGTTGTTAGAGCTTCCGGAACCAAAATAATAAATATAAAAACATGAAAAAAATAAATGTAATCGGATTGTTCGTTATCCTCGGTGCCATAGCTCCATCTGTAGCACTGGCTTCTTTCAGTAGGTCACTAAGTTATGGTTCAAGCGGAAACGATGTCGAGCAGTTACAAGAGCTTTTAATATCAGAAAATTGTTTATCGTCCCAACCGACAGGATATTTCGGAATTCTTACCTTGAAAGGCGTTGAGTGCTTTCAGACTAAACACAGTATTCCTGACACAGGATATTTTGGTAATCTATCCATCGCACAAGCTAGTTCAACTATCTTGGCTCTGACCGCTTCATCAACAGCAGAACAGTTAGCTGAGACGAGCACAACCACTTTCCGTCAATCAACATGTCCATTAGGATATAGCTGTGTTCCGATTACACCAGTCCCAGCTACGACCACCTGCCCAACGGGCTTCATCTGTACCCCAATAGCTCCTGTTCAATTTCAAGCTACAACTACTGTCTCATCGAATCAACCATCAATATCTTGTCCTGGAAACGAACAACTCGAAACTGGTCCAGGATATTCGGAGTGTGCCTTTGTTCAAGTGCAAACTTCTGCACCACAGCAACAGCAATCAGTAGCCGCTCCAGACCAGAATTATCCTTTATGTACATTGGGTGATAACAGTGATAATACTTGTCCTTATCCTTATAGTAATCCTTATGGTACCGGCTACGGAAACGGTGAACCATGTATATATTTGGAACCAATTGTGGGATCAAATCCTGTCAATGAAGTTGGAGAAATTGATCAGGGACATTGTGATGACATTAGGGGTTAATTGATTAATCATGAAAAAATATTTCATTGTCGGAATTATTATTATGTTCTTTCCGATCACTGTGTCAGCAACTATCGATCAAAGCCCAAGCAATGATAATGTTGTCTCTTGTCCAGTAGGATATACTTACACACCAACATCAACTGCGTCCACTACCAGTCAATTTGAAAAGATTTTTTATATCTCTCCTGCTTACGCGACTAGTAGTCTTAACGACCTTCAAACAAACGTATCTTCTGGAGATATCGTTGCTCCGCAAATGTATACTGTCGACACTAATCTAGAAGCTACGGGTTCTGTTCCAGACCAAATCAAGGAAGTTGCGAAATCAAGAGGAATTAAGATTATGCCCCTCATCACTAATGACGGTTTCACCCAGACCTTGATTCATGATCTGCTCGCATCAACGACAGCCCAAGATTCAGTTATATCCTATCTGGTCTCCGAAGCGCAAAATAACGGATACATCGGCTGGCAATTTGACTTTGAACATATGGAAGCTACCGATAGTGAGGCATATAGTGCTTTTGTGGAAAAATCCGCTACAGCACTTCATAATAACAATCTCATTCTCTCGGTCACGGCAGTGGCACGAACAGACGACGCAACATCAACTCCATTCTATCAAAATTGGAGCGGTGCTTATGATTATGCTCAATTGGCTAAATACGTCGACTTTATCAGCCTGATGACGTATGACGATCCGAATTCAGTCGGGCCAACAGCTTCAATTCCTTATGATACGAGTGTACTGAAATATCTTTCTGATAAAGTACCGCCCGACAAAATATCTCTCGGCATTCCTTTTTTCTATTACGGTTGGGACATAACGACACCTCCAGGCATAATAAATCCATTTCCTGGTGTCCCATCTCCTGGCTTTGGTGAAATAGTTAATTACGGTGGAATATATTCCAGATGGCAACATGTACGGACAGCCTACGGAGCGAGTGAAATATTCAATTCTGCTCTCGGCGCGCCATACTCAATCTACTATTTAGACAATCATGAATATGAGATTTGGTATGACAACTCGTTGAGTATTCAAATGAAGCTTGCCCTAGCGCAGTCATTCCATTTGCGGGGCTTTTCAGCATGGGCTCTCGGACAAGAATTTCCTGATGTGTGGGATGCTATGGATCAATATATTTGTATCTAAAGAACAACCGTGTTACTTCGCGTTAGAGGGATTAGAGAACAAATGATCCAAATTGCAGAACCGCCGTACCTTTTCCAAAGGTAAAGCTTATGTAAAAAAACGAATGACCTCTATTCTTTCTCCTGATCGTCCGGCGGTACTTTCAGCCTATTTCGATAACTCTCTTTCGCCTCCTCATACGCTTTATGTATTTCTTCACTCGGTGGATATTCGCAATCTGAACCGGTATAAACGATATGGTGTTCGTCGCGCCACCTTTCCAACCATTCCCCCAGATGGGTCACTATGTATTGGCGTTCATCGATGCTCATCATCTCCGATTCGATCTCCACATTGCCGTAGTATCGCTGGTATGCCGTCTCATCGGCGAGGGTGAAGTATCTCCGAGGAGTGACAATGGGTACGGATATGACGAAAGGCTTCATTTGGTCAACGAGATGAGTCTGATACGTCACGTTTCTCTCCGACCCATGCCGTGAACGCGGTTCGTCAAGTATCTGTGCACGACTATCATCGTCATCTGTACCGTCTTTGTTCCAGCCGAGAATCTTGAGTAGAAACTCCCGTGTCCAAAAGCCCCGAGTGAAATGTTCCTTCATCTCTCTGATGCTGTGAAGATCGGGGAACCGTCCCGGCCACATGATACGTCTTTCATCGTCAAGGAGGGGATATGCTCGAAAGATGCCGGAAAGAGACCCTGTATCGATCTTTTTCTTTAATCGCATGAGAAGCGAATCGGGACAGACAAGATTGCCGAGAATGATGACTCGAGTCCCTTTGCTTCCCAACGGCAGTATCTCGCTCGTCAGTCTTTGCCATGCGGTATTGCGGTTGACCGCGTCTTTCGCCGTCGAGGTATCCTCGATATCGTCACAGATGATGAGGTCGGGACGGATCGTTCCATATTTTAGACCACGGATGCTTTGTTCGAGCGATACTGACTGGATCTTTGATTCATGGTACTCCAGTTCAAGCGACATCTTTTTCCATTCAGCCTCGTTGTCGGCGAACGGTCCGAAGTCAGTCCTCAGGAGGTCGTTCGATACAAGCTCATCTCTGATACCCATGAAGTGGCTCTTAGCCTGATCCTGCGTCTGGCTCACCACAACTGCGAACTTTTTCTGCGGCCTACCCAATATTGACCACAGGACATTACCCATGTTCATGATGGCCGATTTGCCCGACTCTCGGAAAGCCATAATGGCGATGAACTGATATGACGGATCTTTTAGAATGTAGCCCATCTCTCGGTGAAACGGTGCCAACGGATACGAAAGATGATGCCGTAGATATATGAGGCAGAACCATAGCGGATCCTCATACGCCAGTCGCTTTCTTAAGACCGGATCATCGAGTACTTGCTTCACTTTGTTAATGTCGAATTCATTTGGCATGGTCGTTTGTGGTAGATGTTCCTGGCGACGGATCGAGGAATTCCTTGAATAGCTTTTCTTCCTCCGGTGTCATCTCTGGCGTATTCATAACCGGCTTCCGCGTCAATTTGCCGCCGTAGCGCGGTCGGTTATGTTTGAGCCACATGGCTATAGCGGGCATTTTCTGATCTTTAATGAGGGCGACAAGCTGGGTTTCGCTCATATCGCTGATGAACTCGATGCCTTGACTCATGGCTTCGTCGCTTTTCCTTCGAAACGTACTATCTTCTCGATACCAACGGTAGTAGGTGTCGCGGGATATGCTCACTCGTTTGCAGGCGGTCACGATAATCGGCAATTCTTTGAGAATTTCGATGAATTTTTTCTTGTCATCCTCAAGACGTTTGCCAACAGTTTTTTCGTAGCTCGTTTCATCCATGGATTTTCTTTGCGGTAAGACCCGTCGCTTTTTGCCATCGGTTTTTGATCACCTCGGCATATACCGGACTTTTTTCCATAAGATAACAGCGGCGCTTCATCTTGGTAGCGGCGATGAGCGTTGATCCACTACCGCCGAACGGCTCAATGATGAGGGCATCGCGTTTGGTGAGCACCTTAATGTATGGGATCAATAACTCGAGGGGCTTGGTGCCGAATATGATCTCCTGCCCCGACGATTTCTTGTCGGCGGCGGTGTGACTGATGAAATCGGTCGGGCATATTTTCTTGCCTTTTTCATATGACTCCCAATGCGGTTTGCCGGAGGTGGCAAACAAAGCATTTTCGTATTCATTCTGGAAAAGTCCTTCCTCCGGCTCCATATTGAGCTCGACTGTGCCGCCAGTGCCGACGAGAGCGATGTCCGTCTTGTTGAAGAACTTATATTTTGCCGAGAAGCCCTGCATGCGATTTGGCACATGTCAGGTGATGGTGTTACGGTATTTCCAATGTTTCTCGAGCTCATTCCAGACGGTACGGAGGTTTTTTGGATTCTCGAAAATGATGATCGAGAAGTCAGGCTTAGCCACCTTGGCGACATTTGCCATCCATTTCTCGGTAAAGTCCGGTGGCAATACGTCCGTCTCAAGGTAACGACGATCACGCTTGGCTCCGAAGCCGGTGATGGCATCACCCTTTTTCTTTTTGCCTTTGAGGTAGTCGAGGATATATGGAGGATCCGTGAAACACAT
>CAZQKU010000029.1:0-9510 GCA_964593965.1 uncultured Candidatus Saccharibacteria bacterium
CACGGGAAAGCACCAACAGCACCCGTACTTACACTCAAAAAAGATTCAAGTAATAACGCTAAAGTTACAAACGTGAATACTATAAAATAAATACTACCGATGATATTTATTTTTTTCATGCTGATAAGTATATCATAACTGATTTTATCAGTTTAGAGAGGCTAGTCCGCGCTTGTCGTGCTACTCCCCACCAAAATCTCAATGGCATTCTTGACCGTGGCATACGGCTCGACGCCTGGCAGGGGAATGAGCGAACCCGACGGGGTGATAATGAAGCTGTACGGCGTACCGGCGACGCCGGCGGCGAGGCCGTCTTGGTATTGGGCTTCCACGGTGGCTGATTCTTGGCCACTCGCGAGACAGGTGTTGAAAGCGGCGACGTTGAGGCCGACGTCTTTGGCGATGACGGGAAGCTGGTTCTGGTCGAGACCCTTGGGCGTCTGCGGTGTGACGGACGGCGTCACGGTGTAGAGCTCCTTTTCATAAGCCCAGAAGGTGTCGTTGCCGCCGAGGGTGGCGGCGCATTCGAGGGCTTGGGCTTCGTGGCCGGCGTTCGGATGGAGGATGTTGCCGTTGGCGTCGGGCTTGTTGAGGGGGAACGAGCGATAGACCCAGGCGACCTGGCCGCCCGAGCCGTAATCGTTCATGATTTGCCACATAGTGGGGTTGAACATTTTACAATACGGACACGACGGGTCGGAGAACTCGACGATTTTGACGGGAGCGTTCGGGTTGCCGAGGATGTGGTCGGCAGATGAGACGGGTTTCAAGTTCGGATTGGCCGTGCCGTTCACCACTGCCGCGGCATCAGCGGCCGCTGTAGCGGCGTTGGCGGCATTGGAGGAGCCGGCGCCAGCGCCTGATCCGCCGTTGCCGTTTCCTCCGCCGGCATTCGGCCGGAATGTCCAAATGAGAGCTCCGCCAATGATAATAGCGGCGATAAGAATGGCCATGGGCACGTTAAGCATGGCCTGCCGAGGGGCTTTCTCTTCATATTCATAATTGTGCCGGTGTCTATTGTCTTCTTCCATATTTTTTAGTAATCTATGTTGCAAGTATACCATTATGTCCATGTTCGGCAACTCAATGATGAAAGCTCTGCTCAAAAAGCAGATGAAAGACGTTCCTCCCGACCAGCAGGAATTCTTTTTGAACTTGCTCGAGAAAAATCCCGATTTTTTTATGACAATCGCCCGCGAAGCCCAAGAAAAAATAAAAAGCGGCATGGCCCAGCAAGATGCCATGATGGCGGTGATGAAGACACATGAAACGGAGCTTCGAGCTATTGTGGGGAAATGAGGGGTGTGATAATGATTAGAAGATAATGATGAGAATGAGGATATTCGCTCACTCGACTTTGTGAGCTTTTTCTAAATGAGAATAGACGGCTTTTGATTGACGAGATTAAGCCATATTTTCTATAAAAAAGTGTTTTCATTCTCATTTAGAAAAAGTGCACAAAAACATGAAACTGTGCGGAGTGGACACTTAATAAAGTTATCCACACGGAATAAAATTTCGATAAAGTTTTTGTGATTTTTGCTCTTGCATCACGGTCGTGACGTGAGTTAGACTTCTCTCATGCCGACTTCACTGCCAAAAATTCTTGTCAAAAAGAAAATCACTCTCGATGACCTCGCCGCTTTGTGCATGCGGGAATTTACGTTTATTCACGAGAAGATAGCCAAAGTTGATGATAGAGTGAATGCTATGGCTACGGCTACCAAGCAAGATATTGCTGAAATCAGATCAGACATGGCAAATATGTCTGCAAGAATGGCTACAAAAGAAGACATGGCTGATATCAAGCGTCTTCAGATTGACCATATGTTTCGGATACAACGTCGTGAGCAAGTCGGCGAGGCCGATTGATGAAAGGCGTATAGATTAAAATGGCAGGGTGAAATTCATAGCCTGCTCATGCAGGGTCTGCCATTGTGAGGTGTCGAGCTTGATGTCATGGACGGTACCACCAGCGCCGAGGTCTTTGTATTTGAGATGGCCATTTTTGAGAGCATAATCATATAGCTCGCGGGTTATTTTGACATCATCAATACAATATTTAATAATTTTATCTATTTCGCCCTTCTGCCACCAGACGATGGCATCGAGACCATGGCCTGATTTTTTCTTTCCAAGGGTGGCTTCGGCCAAAGTGTCGAGCTTGATCCGTCGGCCGAGGGCATTTTTCACTTCCGCCAAGAGGTCGAGGCTTTTTATCTTGGTCAAATCGCCGGAATAATATTTATTGAGTAGGGGAATGTCGAAATGATCGCCATTAAAAGTGACGAACATATCCGCTTGTTCGAGGATATGCCAGAGTTTGGGAAAGTCGGCTTCAAGGTAGCTCGAATACCCGCCGGCATCACCTGTCGGGGTAATGTTCTTTACTGCATCGCCGCTGTCATGGATGCAGACGACCGATATATCAAGAGCTGAAGGTTCATTCGAGCCAGCATCTTGGAAGGTGTTTTTTGTCTCGATATCGAAGGTAATAATGCGCATTTTCTGGATTGTTTTCTAGGATTTCTTAATATAATTTCCAATATCCTTGAATTCCGTCGAGCTGAAAAGTTTCTCTTCTTTCGTGACCAGTTTTTTCACGGTGATATGATCGCTCTTTATTTCTTCTTCGCCAAGGACGATGATAAAGGGAATATGCCGCTTGTCGGCCGCGGCTATTTTGTCGCCGGTTTTCTTTTTTGAAAAATCAATGGAAACACGGACATTTTCTGCGCGGAGCGTTTGAGCGAGCTTGAAAGCATAGTCATGCACGGATCCGTCGTCCGTATCAATCAAACAGATGGAAATATCCGCTGGCGTCTGTTCTCTGGTGATATTCTCCAATGTGCCATATGTTTCCATGAGATCTCGCGCCACCACGTCGCCCGCGCCGAAGCCGACGGCGGTTACGCGTGCGGTGCCTGCGTCATTGCCAAAAAGTGACAACAGGTCGTCATAACGGCCGCCGCCGAAAACCGAGCGGTGATTTTTCGGATTGAGATCAAAAATCTCGAAGACAATGCCGGTATAATAGTCGAAACCGCGCATGAGCGTCGGGTCAAAGCGGACATTGGTTATGCCAAGTTTGGCCAAGCCAGTCATGACGTTCTCAATGTTGGTAATACCGATGAAGTTTTTCTCCATAGCGGAACAATGTTTCAAAAATTCAGCCACCGTTTTTGATGAAAGTATGGTAATGAGGTTGGAAGATGTACCGGAAGACTTTTCACCGATGATTTCCCGTACCGCTTCGGCAAATTTTTCCGATGGCAGTTTTTCTTTACGGTCAATGATCTTTGAAAGACTATGAGCCGCGGTTTCATCGAGAGTAAAAATATCTTTGAGCAGGTGATTGACGAGTACGCGACTATTGATGCGAATTTCAAAATCTGCATCGGTGAGACCGTATGCTCGGGTAATGTCGCAGGCCATGCTGATGATTTCAATTTCTACCGCGTCACCTGCCGCTCTTCCCGCCGAGTCCGCCCCGAAGATATCCACATTCAATTGCCAATGCTCGCGCAGTCTGCCGCGTTGCGGCTGTTCGTAGCGGAAAAGGTTTGGAATGGAATACCAGCGCACAGGGAAAGCTAAGCCTCGTCGTCGCGCCGCTACCATTCGAGCCACGGTTGGCGTCATTTCGGGACGGAGAGTGACTTCGCGGTTACCGCGATCGGTGAAAGTATAGGTCTGTTCATTGACGATCTCCTCGCCGCTTTTTGCCCGATAGAGTTCAGCAGGCTCAAGGACTGACGCCGCATATTCCTCATAGCCGTATTTTTCGGCTACCTCGCGCCAAATATCGAAAATAGCTTTCTCCATCGCCATATCTTCGGGGAAAAAGTCGCGAACGCCTTTGTAACTTTCGGTGGAAAGCTTGGAAAGTCTAGCTGGGTCTGACATAGTCTCATTGTAGCAAAATTGTGTGTAATAAAAAAGCCCTTCCTCGTCTCTGTGTCATCCTCCATGGTTGTAATCAATCGCATTAACCGGCGGCTGTATATTAATGGAAGAGACCCCTATAAAAAAAAGAAATCGCATCGCGTGGCCTCAGGATAGAATACTCGGTTTTACTGATGGCGTTTTTGCTTTTGCCATCACATTATTGGTTTTGAATTTGATCGATATATCGGTGCCAGCGGGAACGCAATCACTCGTTCCGCTCTTTCGTCATAATGCGGCGACGTTCATCAGTTTTGCTCTGACCTTTTTTATCATTGCTCGTTTTTGGATGTCACATACCCGTCTGTTCGCCATCATCAAGAATTACGATACTACGATAGTAAAACTGAACAATACGATGTTGTTTTTTGTCACTACGTTTCCTTTTGTCGCGTCCGTACTGGGAACTCATATGTATTACACTGATGCCGTGGTCATGTCTGCCGGGTGCTTTTCCGCTATCGGCATTCTCCAATATCTGATCGGCAAGCACGCCTACAAGAAACAATTGTTCATCAGTGATTATCTGAACAACAACTTCATACGGATTTTTTCTTTTTTTAGTTTGAGTACTCCCATCGTATTCCTCATTTCTATTCCCGTAGCTTTTATTTCACCGCTTGCCGCAGAGCTATTGTGGGTGATGCTTCTCTTTTTGCGCTTCGGCTTCAGACGCTATTATAAAAAGGATGCTTCAGATGAGATTGAAATAGATGAATTATAATTCTCTCGTGACAATAAATTTATTGTGGCAATAAAAATCCCCATTCAGATGTCAGATGAATGAGGATTAATGGATGGAATCAGTAGAATGAGCCAGACCAAGGACGGCTTTTTCGAGCTCATGCGTGGCTGTTTCGACGGGAGCATCGGCAGGGAAGATAATCGGCATGCCGATGACGATAGTCACCCGTTTCCACAATCTCGGAAAGGGGTAACGGACGACATTGATGTTCGGCGATACCGCATCGGTACCCTCGACCCATACCGGTATGACCATGGCCTGTGTCTGGATGGCGAGCAGTGCGGCACCTTTGGTGAAGGGACGGATTTTCGGGCTGTTTCCATTTTCTCCAACCCTGTCAACGAGGCATGTGTTGATCACACCGATGTGTGGTGTGCCGCTACACGTTCTGCCGCCTTCGGGAAAGAGAAGCATGATGGTTCCCGATTCGAGGAGTCTTTTTGCTCGATTGAAGCCGTGAGCTTTTGAGGAGAATGATACCTATTTTCGGGGGGAAAGCAACTGGCATTGGTGGTCTCATTCTATACGACGCACGATCGTGGTATAATAATCGGTATGAAAATATTTTGGCTATGGCTATCGTCTGCCGCAGTGGTGACGATGATGTGCGGGCTGGCCTATCTTTTAGTCCAGCAGGATATTCGACAGTCGGCCAATTATCCTCAGAGCCAGATAGCTGAGGATGTCAGCTCGTCGGTGGTTTCGGCGACGACATCGGCGACGATGTCGGCGACTGCCGGTTTGAACGCTGGTCTCGTTGATATTTCGACGAGCTTGGCACCATTTCTCACTACCTTTGATGTGAACGGCAATGTCGTTCAGTCGAATGCCGTCCTCAACGGTTCTACGCCGGTGCCGCCGCACGGCGTCTTCGGCTATGCTCAAGCGAATGGCGAAGACCGCTTCACTTGGCAACCGCAGGTAGGTGTGCGGATAGCAGCGGTGCTCGTCTATCATGCGGGGAATGGGGGTGGAACTGGCGCGGGAAGAAATAGTGTGGGGAATAATGGTGCTACCAGCGGAGGTGGTGGTTTCTTCGCTCTTTCAGGTAGATCATTGCGCGATGTGGAAATCCTCGAAAATCGTCTTATGGATGATACATTCATTGTCTGGCTGGTGGCGCTGGTAGTGATGTTTGTTCTTTCTATTTTTACGACACACGCTTTCAGCGTTTCGGGTCGGAAAATAAAGGATGATAAAGGATCGGATGAAAAGTCATCTCCGCAACAAAATATTGTTGTACCACCTCGAATAATTCCGCCTTCTCCAATTACTCCACCCATTACCGTACCATCGCAATTTTTACCAAAAGATAATGTGCCGACAAATATAAATACAAATACGAATATAAACAAGATCTCATGACCGAAAACATCCGCACAGTGGCGCCGAAAATTTTGGAGATAATAAAGGCGTCAAACAACATTCTTCTTCATTGTCATCCTTTTCCAGATCCTGACAGCGTCGCTTCAGCTTTGGCTACCAAAGCCGCTCTCGAACAGCTTGGTAAAAAAGTCACTATCATTCGCGGCGACAGTATCATACCGCAGGCTTTTTCTCATTTTCCGGGATGTGACGCTATTGTACCGAAGAATTTTTTTGAAATAATGGCTGGTGACGGTACGCGCGACGCGGTACCGTTCGATCTTTTTATTATTCAAGACAGCGGCTCGATAGATAGGGTTTCGTCGATCGGGGCAACTGACACTGGTAAAAGCACCATCATCTTCCCGCCAGCCATGAAGACTATCGTTATAGATCATCATGTCAGCAATACCCGCTTTGCCCGCGACATCAATCTCGTCGAGCCGACCTATCCGGCTACGGCGCTCATTCTCTATGACCTTTTTAGATTATGGAATGTTACTCTCACGCCGGATATTGCGGGGAACCTTCTCATGGGCATATATACCGATACCGGCGGTTTCAAATATGACAGTGTCACACCCGACACCTTCTTGGCCGCGGCTGAACTCCTTGGCATATATCCCGATTTTTCCCGGCTCATTTCCACTATGGAAAACAGCCGACGGCCGGAAGAGCTTATTTTTCAGGGTATTGCTTTGTCACATATCGAAATGTTTTTTGACGGGCATTTCGCTCTGGCCGTGGTCTCACATGACGACCTGAAGAAGTGCGGACTTTCAGCGGAAAACGCCAGCGCGAGCGTTATTGCCAGTCTCTTGAAGTCCATCGCCGGCTGTGACTTTGGCGCCGGTCTTGTCGAAATCGATCCGGGAAAAGTAAAAGTCAGTTTCCGTGCCCGCAGTTCGGATACCGCTGACCTATCAGTAATGGCAGTTAAGCTTGGTGGTGGGGGACACAAAGCCGCCGCCGCGGCTGTCGTAGTCGGCACTATCGAAGAAGTAAAAAAGAGGGTTATTTCTGTGGCCGGCGAAAGTGTGGTATATTTAAAAAGTAAATAAGGTAATGCTATATACTAATTAATCGTCTAATTAATCGTCTAAAAACATGGCCAATCAAGAACAAAAAGAAATCAAATTAGAAAAGAAAGCCAACCATTTCGTCTGGATCGTCATTGTTGTGCTCGCGGCGATGTTTTGGTTGCTCTATGTCTGGACGGAGTCAAGCACTCCTTCTGCTCCGGCGAACACACCGGTGGCGGCTACGTCAACCACCGTCTCGACAGCCGCCAGTTCGACCACCATTTCTGTCGCTTCTATTAATCAAACTAATCAACTTTCCAACAACCAACATATGATTACCATTACCACCACCAAAGGTACTATCGTTTTTGATACATACGATGCAGATGCGCCGAATACTGTCAAGAACTTTATCACCCTCGCCAATAAAGGTTTTTATAACGGCTTGATTTTCCATCGGGTCATTGAAGGTTTCATGATCCAAGGCGGCGATCCGACCGGTACCGGCATGGGAGGTCCTGGTTACACCTTTGCCGATGAGCTCAGCCCAGCGACGCCATCCTACCAGGCGGGTTATGTGCCCGGTACGGTGGCTATGGCAAACTCCGGTCCGAACACCAACGGCAGTCAGTTCTTCATCATGCAGGATAATGTGCCTTTGCCGCATGCATACACTATCTTCGGTCATGTCGTTTCCGGCATGGATGTAGTCAATGCTATCGCCGCAGTACCGACAAATGGCAATCCTCCGGCCGGCTCGAACAAACCGCTGACTCCGGTGGTCATGGAAAAGGTGACGGTGGCAACGACTACGACGACAACTACAGAATAGTATGGTACACTTCGGTCAATCATTATTCGTGTGTGTAATGTTTGTATACAATAAAAATTTTTAATTATCATAAATTATATGAAAAATCAAAAAATAGTCTGGAGCGTTATCGCAGTCATTATCATTATTATCATCATTGTTCTTATAAGCAGAGGATCGGGTTCAAACAGCTTGACGAGCGGAACAGCCAACAATTCCAATTCCGCTACAACAGCTGGCAATTCCACCACCACTGTCATCTCTTCCACGCCGGTTGGCAAAGTAGCCACCGTTTCCGCCTCGACCAAAAGTTATCAGAATCCAGAGCTTGGTTTCTCCGTGGATTATCCGAGCGCATGGGGCTTGGTCGATAGCGACAATGGTCCGACGTTTACCATGCCGACAGCCGGTGGGAATAGCGGCATATACACTCTGCAAGCGCAAATATATTTTATACCGGGCACATGCGCGTTCCCTCAAGTAGCTACATCTACTATCGTCGGCCGCTCGACCGTCACTGTTGGCAATCTTCCTTTCAAAATGATCAAAGTAGGCACCACCGCTCATTCGCAGAGCTATCTTGACGAAATGTACACCTTACAACAGGGTACAACCGCCGCCCCAAGCTGTTACGTCTTCTCTTTTGCTTCAACAGCCGCTACTCCCGTTTCTGTCGCCAATCAGTCCATCATCAATACTGCCGCCACAGCTTTCAGTACGATGGTCAAGTCATACGCTGTTGTCGTCGGTCCCGCAGGACAGAGCGAATCAGCTCATCCGAACGGCAACTAGCAAAGACCGGCAAACTAGCTACAACCAACAACTAAGTTGCTGAAAATAATACATTAAAGAACGTGAAAATATCTTTCACCACTGTCACATGGTATTCGCAGATTGTAGCTATCGTCCTTTTTGTTGGAGTATATTTTCTCGGTGTGTATATTGGCGAACAATATGAAAAAACAAATGTACCTGTGAGTGCGGTATCGCTTCCGCTTTCTTCATCAACCGTCTCCGCTGTTCCGATGACACTCATGAACAATGTCACTTTCGTCTGTCCTTCTGGCAAGTTTATTGCCGCTCAATTCATAAATAAAACCGCGGACGCTTCAGTCAAAGGTTCCGTGGATCTCGAGCTCTCCGATGGTCGAATTTTTTCTCTCCCGCAGGTCATATCGGCTGACGGTGGCCGCTATGCCAACGTTGATCAATCTTTTGTCTTTTGGAATAAAGGCAATGGCGCCTTCATCGAAGAAAACGGTACCACGACCTATAGTGGATGTGTGACGAAATAGTGCACATTTCTATGTCTGTATGTTTTCGCATCTACTTGACAGAAATATCAAGTATGCTACACTAGATGTAGTTGAGATAATCGTGGCTTTTTATCCCAATTGGTTTCATTGAGAGACCGGAAAACTCTCTTCAGAAGCCATTCATCCGGTGCTGTGGCAAAAGTGCTATAGCACAACCGCAAAGCCATGAGAAGGCAAATGCAGGAGGACGGAACACAAGGGTGGTTTACTCGCCACCATTGCAAATAAAAAATGCCGTGTCGATTGATGGATTTAAACTCGACACCCATTTCTGCGCATGACATAATCGCAGTTTCATATAGGACA
>CAZQKU010000030.1:0-9472 GCA_964593965.1 uncultured Candidatus Saccharibacteria bacterium
ACGTCCATGCCGGTAAGGATGCTTCATCGTTCGCTGACATCCGCAAAATCATCAAGCTGGAGAAACCCGACATTCTTCATCTCCATAGTCCGAAAGCAGGCGGCCTCGGTGCTCTGGCTGGGCAGCTGGCACGTGCACGGTTTTTTCCGACAAAGAAATCAAAACCTCCATTTCCTAAAAAAATCATATACACCGCCCACGGCTGGGCTTGGAATGAAAGCCGACCGGCATATCAGAAAGCCGTTATCTCCTTTTTCTCCTGGTTGACCATGCTGTTGTGCACCGATATCATTACCCTTTCAAAAAAAGAAACCGACCAAGCTCTTGCCTTTCCTTTCGTCAAAAATAAAATCCGCTATATTCCACTGGGTATGACTCCGCCTATTTTCTACGGTCGGGTTAATGCTCTTGATATCATCGAAAAACACCTAAGTGAAAATAAAAATGCACAAAATAAAGATATAGATACACAAAATACCGACAAACAACAGACACCTGCAGAGCGCATCCCCTTCGAACGCCGCCCCGTCGTCGGTACTATAAGCGAACTTCACCCAAATAAAGGCTTGACGTATCTTATCTCAGCCGCCGTGGAAATCAAAAAGAAATTCCCCACCCTGGCTGTTGTCATTATCGGCGACGGCGAATTGCGTCCGACCCTTGAAGCAAAAATCAAAGAACTCGGCCTTGCTGACACCGTCTATCTCGCCGGCTGGATTGACCAAGCATCGCAATATCTCAAAGCTTTTACCATTTTTAGCCTGACGTCGGTCAAAGAAGGCCTGCCCTACACTATCTTCGAAGCGGCATACGCCGGAGTACCGGTGGTAGCCACGGCCGTCGGCGGCATTCCAGATCTTATCAACGATATGTCCTCCGGCATCTTAATCCAGCCGAAAAAGCCGACCGAAATCGCTTATGCCCTGTCATTCCTCCTTGATCCGGCTCACAAAAACGAACAACGAGCTTATGCTGATGCCCTCCGCAAACGCATCGAGACGGAGTTTCCGATTGAGAAGATGTTTGAGAAAACTTTTGAAATGTATAGGAAATAAAAAAACCAGTCTCACTTAAGAAGACTGGTAAAACTTACAATTAAGGATGTTAGAGCTTTTTGGTCATAACATAATGCTGACCGACACCCTTGATTTCAAAAACATCGCCAACGACCTGCCAACCATGTTTCTTGTAAAAAGGAACTGCCACAATCCGTGCATTGCACCAAAATAATTGTATACCTGTCTTGGCGACAACGCTTTCAGCTACTTCAAGTAACACTGATCCAAAGCCTTTCTTTTGGTGTTCCGGATCTGTTGCCATACCGCGAAGCTGATATGCAGTTTCCCCTCGGAATGGATTCAACATAAAGCTGACACAACAGACTGTATTGGCGGTCTCAATCGGAGGTACGGGATATTCTAAGGCGAAGTGAAAAGTTGAGGGTAGTTCATCACCCTCGAATCGTGCAGTTTCAAGAGGCAGTCCTGGTCGAAGCACTTTATGTCTCAATTCTATAATCCAGAATGCTTCGACTTTAATCGGCCAACATTTTTTTGACAAATCAGATACTGGTATTTCATTCATAATACTATCCTTTGCTAGTTTTATTTATACACCAACATAATACAGGTTGTCAATAATTTTGATTCTAAAATTCACGACCCGCTATTTTATGACCCAATAAACTCATCTTTCGCCACATCATTTTGCACCACTCTTCCATACCGCCTCATACCCATCATTATACCGAGACCAGCGAACTCGGTCAGTAAGTGCGTACCGCCGTAGCTCACAAACGGCAGGGTCGTACCGGTCACCGGCAGAAGCTCGATGTTCATGCCGACATTGACGACAAATTGGACGATGATGAGAATAGCCACGCCGGCGCCAAAAAGGATTTCAAAATTGGTGGCACCAGAACGGGCGATACGAATGATTCGCCATACGATCACCCCAAAAAGACAGAATAAAATAAAGACTCCAACAAAACCCCATTCTTCGGCAAAAGCGGCGAAGATGAAATCGGTTTGATATTCCGGCAGAAATTTCAGTCGTGACTGAGTACCATAACCAACACCTTTACCGAAAAGTCCGCCAGAGCCGACGGCGATGGCTGATTGATAGGCATTGTAGCCGGTATCATGGATGTCGGTAAGCGGATGGATAAAATTTAAAATACGATCGCGCTGGTATTCTTTGAAACCGACTGTCCAGAGCAAAGCAAAAACAGCCATAGCAATGAGTGCCATCGCGGCGAGATGCTTCTTGGAAATACCGGAGACGAGCACCATGCCAAGCCAGATGAGAAAAATAATGATAGCTGAACCGAGAGCTGGCTGAATGAGGACAAGAATGGCGATGATGAGCGCATACGATCCCGACACGAGAATGTGCCGGACATTGGCGATTTCGATATGCCGCCGAGAAAAATATTTTGCCAAAATGACAACAAGCGCAAGCTTAACCAAGTCCGACGGCTGGAAAGAAAAAGCTCCCAGAGAAAACCAGCTTGCCGCCCCGCGCGAAACGTGACCGATGACGAAAAGAAGTGAAAGCATGGCACACGAAGCGATGAACAGTCCAACCGAAATCCATGTCTTACGCAAGAAACGAAAATCAATGAAACTGCACCCGAAGAAAATGCCGAGAGCAATGACAATCCAGATGATTTGCCGGATGAAAAAGTTTCCACCAGCGGCCGCAGTCGCTACGCCCGTGACTACCCCACCCATCACCGCAACCGGCCCACCAAACGAACTCATCGTCACCAGTCCTGCCGCGAGAAGCGGTATCGTCGCCACAAACAATATCCAATCAATGCCTTTTTTTTCTTCGGAGAGGGTTCCCATAAGGGTATCGTACAGCATAATGGGAAAAAGGAAAAGTTTATATACAATTTCATATAAAAACGTTTCATTGATGTATACATACTGCATTCCAAACTGCATGCTTTTCAAGAAACCGGCATACCGTTCTACTGAACGGTTGCCTCCCTCTCACAAAGCTGTCTGCTGACACTTTGTTCCGAGAGTTTCTTGAAAAGCATGCAGTTTGGAATGCGGGAGCTATATATCAATGAATCGTTTTGTGTAAAATATGCCTATAAATATGGGTTTTGAGATACTTGACAAATAAACATTAAGGTGTATAATTAGAGTCGAACGTTAACATGTTCTTTGAGTAAACAATCAACAAGAAAGGTAGATTATGACAACTAATAATGCAGATGCGGGTACTGTAGCCAATGCAGACAAATCGCCTGCCCCGAAGGCAGAAAAAATGTCGTTGATGAACAGACTCAGTCTATGGTCATTCATTCTTTTGCTGATGGCAGTGGTCATAACAGCAATATTCCCGTTTCTCATGCCACTTACCACGCTGTGCGTGTTCATGTGTTCACTGAACCTCTTGCGTGTGGCATGGGCGATTAAAAAGTTCGAAGACGAGACCGATGACATTGGCGAGGAAAGAATCTTACTAATCACCTGTATCATCTGCACGCCCATCGTTATGTACAACAGCCACGACATTGCGCAATGGATGGCAACAACTGTGACAGCGGCACCACAAGCTGTATGGGGAGTTCTTGTAGGAGTATGTGACTTTGTCACAAACTTCTTCCGCCATGCTTTCTGTGGATCGCTCCAATAAACAAGAATTCTAGTTTTCCGAATAAGGAGCAAGGTTCCATCCCTTCGCTCCAGCCGCATTCCAGTGCGGTTTTATTTTGCCTGTTGTTGAACCTATGTTCATGGAAAATAAATAGAGTGGTCACATAAAATCCCTGCATGCTCTTGAAAGAAACTCTCGGAGAAAAGCGCCAGCAGGCGGCTTTTCGAGAGGGAGACGTCCGGCCAGTAGGACGGAACGTCGGTTTCTTTCAAGAGCATGCAGGGATTTTATGTAAATACCCTTTTTAATTTCCAGAGAAAGTTGGTGCCACCACCGGCAAAATCTCCTCCGACACCACCCTCCCCCCGAACGAAGATGGCCACGTAAACGGTGCAGTGACCGATCCGCCTGACGGCACCGAATCGAGATAGGTTTCGGAGAAGCCGATATGATTACCATTTTTGTCTGACAGAACGGCATAGACTGTGACGCCACTGTACGCAGTGAGGCCGTTATTGCCGATAGGTACATTGAGCGATGAGACCACACCGGTCGCCGGTGCGCCATTTTCGCTAAACTTCGGCGTGCCGATGACAAGATTGCCGAGGCTGTCGAAAGCTTTTCCCCAAATCGGTGGATTGTCGAATTGGAATGTCACCCCGCCTGCCGCCGGTACGCGTGTACCCGTCTTAACATCACCGACAAAAACCAATGTATTTCGACCAACCGGAATAGTCATTCTGCCATGCTGTTGGGTAATGAGCACACCCTGATTATCGTAGACGGAGAAAGTATACGGTACATTGACTGCCGCACCGTTAAGATTGTTATTTTCAATGTATGCCCCGAGATCGTAGGTACCGGGAGTGATTTCTTCGGCATCGGCCCAAATGATTTTCGCCGGCAAAAATGCTGTCTGACAAAGTCTCGTGCATGGTCCGCCGCAGTCTATACCGAGCTCGCCTTCATTTTGTATACCGTCGAAGCAGGTCGGCGATTTGTAGAACGTGAAAAAACCAGGCACGACAATAAGTACGATCACAACCGCCACGATGATAGAAATGTACGTCCACCTTCTTTTTGTTGACCATGAGACCATGTGAGAAAAAGTAAGGAATTGATAATCTTGCCGAAATTAGTAACCGTTGTATTGACGTCCGTACATCATGTTGCCGCGATTCATCATATAACCGCTATTTGCCCTCTGGCTGGTAATTGTGCCCATGCCGCTAAAACGCACATTCCACCTACCGAACGTTGATACACAGAAGACAATGAGCACTGCCGCCGCCGCTACGATGAGAAGAACGATAAAAAGCTGTTCCGATTCATTGACGAAATCTTTGTGCGGCTCTTTGCCTTCTTTCAAGGATTTTGCATCTTTGTAGACAAGATAGACATACGTCATACCGTACGGAATGAGGATCATAAAGATAAAGAGCTGGAAGAGGATACTGAATATAGCTGGGCTGAAGCCGAGAGCAATGATGACAGCGCCGACGATAATAATGAAGATAAGCGCGGCAACGACGAGAACGATAGCGAGAACGATCTGTCGCCCGAGAATTGCCCACCATGAACCTTTGACATACCAAGCACTCGTAACGAGAGCATCCATGCCTCTTTTATCTTCGCAGAGATAAGTAAAGATGGCAAATTTAAGATAAATAGCCGCCACGATGCCGGGGATGATAAAGAGCACGCTTCCGCCGAGAAAGACGATGAGTACGAGCATGAGGACGAAAAGATACTGGATAGTCTCGGCAAAAGCCCTCTTATACACGGCGCTTGTTTCGACGTCTTTACCCTTATGAGCCTCATCTACCGCTTCAGCCAAAGCCAAAGGCAGAATGATAGAAAAAACAAGGTGCAAGAGTGCGAATATCGCCGCGGCGGTCAGAAGGACAAGAATAAGCCACAACGGATAGCCATAACTTGCAACAAAATCCGGAGCGAGAATAATCTTTGCCCCATAGAAAATAAGCGGAATGACGCCGACCAATGCCAGCGCATTCATGTGCTTCTTATATAGCCGCCACGCCTCGCCGAAGAGCGTGCTGATTGGTTTTAATGAAGGTTGAGTAGCCATGTGATTTTTTAAATAGACTGCTGTTAAAAAATAAATAAACTTTTGATAAAACTAATGAAACTAAAAACCGCCTTTTAATTCCTTCCCTTATATGTTAATAGTATACCACACATATTTTAACCAAGAAACACCATAACGCACTATTAAAGCATGATTTTTATGGCTATGCCAGTTCACAAAAAATGGAGCGGTAATATAATTAAGGCATTATAAGCATGAAAAAGAATACCGAAACAACAAAGTCGGTCGCATTGTTTGAATCGCGCGAAATCAGGAGAACATGGCACCATGAGCGATGGTATTTTGTCGTAAATGATGTTGTATATGCTCTTACAAATGCGGCGGATGTCACTGATTATATTAAGAAAATGAGACAACGAGACGAGGAACTTGGCAAAGGGTGGGGACAAATTGTCACCCCCCTTTCAATCAAGACAATTGGCGGCTTGCAAGCAATGAATTGCGCCGATTTAGAAGGTATTTTTCGTATTATCCAATCAATACCATCCCCAAAAGCCGAGCCGTTCAAACAGTGGCTCGCTCGGGTGGGTAAAGAAAGAATCGATGAAATTCGCGACCCGGAACTGGCTGTCAACCGCGCCAAGGCTATCTATGAACGCAAAGGATATCCAAAATCATGGATAGACAAACGCATGCGCGGAATCAATGTTCGCAACACTTTGACTGATGAATGGAAGGAACGCGGTGCGGCGACACATAATGAATACGCCATTCTGACTGATGAAATCTACAAGGGCACTTTCGACATGACCGCACAGAAATACAAAAAGCATAAATCTCTTGGAAATGAACATAACTTGCGTGATAACATGGATGATATTGAACTTATTTTAACCATGCTCGGCGAAGCAACCACGACCAAAATATCGATAGACAAGAATTCATCGGGTTTTCATAATCTCAAAAAAGAGGCCAAAGTTGGTGGCGCTGTGGCAGGCAGGACAAGAAAAGATATTGAACAGCACACGGGCACAAAGACTATCACCAGACAAAACTTTTTGCCGAGAGATGCAGAAAATAATTCTGCATCAAATCGCTACTCCATCAATCCATAATTCATATACATGATGATAATAAGTACTATCGGTACAACTATCCCAAATTAAAAATATAACAAAACAGCTTATTCACGACTGAACATCAGCATTAAAACATTATTTTTACGCTCACACTAGTTCACAAAAAATTGAGCGGCATTATAATCAAGTGATATGGATACAGCATTGATGAAAATTCAACAGAATTTGGAATCAATTAAGAGAACCTCGAATGACCAAGAGGCGATGGAATTTTGGTCTGCCCGGGATTTGATGCCGACACTTGGTTATATAAAATGGCAAAAGTTTACAGAAGTTATAGAAAGGGCAAAAGAAGCCTGTAAAACAAGTGGTCAAATCATATCAGACCATTTTACCGGCGCCGGTAAAATGGTTACCACAGGATCTAGCGCACAACGTCAAATCGAAGATATTTTCTTGACCAGATACGCCTGCTATCTTATCGCCCAGAATGGTGACCCAAGAAAACCACAAATTGCTTTAGCTCAAACATATTTTGCCACTCAAACGAGAAAGCAGGAATTACTGGAGCAAAGAGATATGGAAACAAAACGACTCGAAGCTCGGGCGAAGTTAAAAGACACTGAAGGTACCATCGAACGGACAGTATACGAGCGAGGCATACGACTGCCAGTGGAATTTGCCACATTCAAGAACAAACACATCGAAGCTTTATATGGCGGCATTGGGGCAAATCAATTGAAAAAGATCAGGAAAATTCCTTCCGGCAGGTCGTTGGCGGATTTTGACAGTCATGTCGAACTCAAAGCAAAAGATTTCGCCTTGGCGATGACTGATCATAATATCAAAGACAAGAATATCCAAGGCAAAGAAGCGATGAATTCCGAAGTGGTTAAGAATAGCCGAGAAACTCGACAAGCTTTACTGAATCGAGGAATCAAACCGGAAAATATCAAGCCCGAAGAAGATCTGAAGATGATAACAGCGCGCAGAAAAAAGGAAGAAAAGGATTTAGCTGAAAAAGAAAATGACAAGTTGCTTGAATAATGTAATTAATAAAAACAATAATCTCAATTGAGCGCTCTGTACTGGCGGCTAGCTACTTTCGCCCCGAAGGACTATCATCGCCGCAACTATGTTTCACTTCCGTGTTCGGAATGGGAACGGGTGTTTCCACAGCGCCGAACCACCAGAACAGAATTCTCAATCGGATACGCACACTCTTGTCATTTTCGGAGCACGGATATTTTTCTACTGAAAAATTCCTCGTGCTCGCGCCGTCGCGCTCACAAGTCTCCTCAAATAACAAGAGTGTGCGTATCCGCTTTCAAAAAACTTTTGTTTGAAAACTGAAATGTAGACCCAACGTAAAAAAGTTGGGTGTATCGGAGTGGCAGGATTTGAACCTGCGACCTCCCGTGACAAGCGTGATGATACACTGACATGGCTAAAAATTTTCTTCACCCAAAATACCAAAAAAGATGAAGAAAAAGTCAGGCTAACCACCCCGCCTTCAACGGGCGCGCTACCAAGCGACGCTACACTCCGACACAAAACAAGCAAAGAACAAAAGGAACGAGCGCCATCCACATTTCAGTTTTCAAACTTCGGACACAAGAGAAAAAGGTTTTTGTAAAAATCGCAAGTAATCCAATAGCAAATAATTGTAGATTTTCAGATTTCCTAATGGGAAATTCGACGAATTAGTACTTCACGGCTTAACACATTGCTGTGCGTACACCTAAAGCCTATCAACCTGGTCATCTACCAGGGGTCTCAAACGATTCCTAATCTTGGGGCTGGCTTCCCTCTTAGATGCTTTCAGAGGTTATCCATTCCGAACATAGCTACTCTGCGGTGCCCTTGGCAGGACAGCAGACAGACCAGAGGTTCGTTCATTTCGGTCCTCTCGTCGCGTACATTCCCCTATCGCTAGGAGCGCAGACTATATCTTCACCCCGTTCGCATGAACGGCGGGTGTTGGCGTATTACCTACATATCCCTGTCTTCATAATTAAAAAAATAAATATGAAGGCTTTCCGGAAATACATAAGTCTGTTGTATCAGATGAGCTGACACAACAAGTCGTTACGGGGTCAAACCTAACATTCGGCAAAGTTCGTCTTTCGTTTTCTTTCTCTTGGTAACGTAATTTTCATTTTGAATTACCAAGATCAAGTCAACGAGTGCGACAAGCTCTGTTTTCTTTAGAAGTTTAAGCTTTGTCTTCAAGAGAACTTTGCATGCATTCTGCAAAGCCTTCACTTGAATCTTCTTAAACTTAATATATGGTGACAGCCGTTCAAGAATATCTTGAACCTGTTTGTAACCATTTATCCTTAATTCAGTCATACCGTCATTTCTGCGACAGATATAACCAATTTTCAAGAATTCTCTTATCCAATAAAGAGTTTTCTCGTGCCGAGTGTCTTGATAGAAACAAATGGTGGTCATAAATCGTACTTTCGACGTATTTCCATCTTTTCGTTTTTTGATTTGAAGCATAATGCTTCCATCGCCATCAAGAAACCCTGCAATATAGGCCAAATGAATGTTAGATCGACTTTCCACGGTATTGTCTTACTTAATTCTGGTCCTCAAGTATCTTATAATAATACCATTGTATCTGCATTGCCGGACTAAAGCAATGTAGATTATCAACGAACCTGAAGTCATTAAGATTCCACCGTTATTAGCCACATTGTCATCATAGATTACTCCATGAAGTAGC
>CAZQKU010000031.1:0-8832 GCA_964593965.1 uncultured Candidatus Saccharibacteria bacterium
GATGACGAGCATATCATGGTCAAGCTCGAGCAAGCTATTCGCTCTATCTTCGTCGGCTCGATTTCCGTTGGTTTGCTCCAAGGCTTGTCCATGGGCTGTGCTTTCGCTGTTTTCGGCGTACCGAACCCGGTCCTCTGGGGCACGGTCACCGTGCTCGCCGCGCTTATCCCTGGTATCGGCACCGGTTTGTCTTTGCTCTCCGGCATGATTTATCTTTTTGCCAACGGTCAGAACCTCCAAGCTCTTGGCCTGCTCATCTGGGGCGCCGTGGCTATCGCTCTCATTGACAATACCCTCGGCCCCTATCTCATGAACCGCGGCATCAAAATCCACCAATTTCTCGTGCTCTTGTCGGTGCTCGGCGGTATCGTTTTCTTCGGGGCAATAGGTTTCGTCCTTGGGCCGCTCGTGCTGGCATTCCTGTTCGCGCTTCTCGAGATTTATCGGACGGCGAAGAAGCGGGGGATTTAGGAAAATAGAAATATGGAAAACCTCATTTATCTTATAAATCTACTTCAAATTACGAGAGTGCAACCGCAATACGGCTATTCCATTGCTGGCGGAAATATACGGCAAGGCAATCTCGCTGAACACCACTATCTTGTAACGATGCTTGGCTGGCAGATTGCCGATTATGTCAATCAGAAGGGGGCAAAAATTGACACAAGTAAAGTCTTAAAATTCTGTCTTCTGCACGATGTCGGCGAAATTTTCGGAGGTGATATCGGTATGTATTATGCCAAGGCTAATCCTCAAGCGAGAAAATATGCCAAACTATTCGAAGCAGAAAATCAAAAATTCCTTTCACAATTTTTTAGCAATAAAGACGAAGTGGTTGCTCTGACCAGTGAAATATTGGAATCTGAATCCGATGAAGCTCATATCGCCAAAATTGCGGATTATCTCGAAGTGACGCACTATAAACTTTTTGACGACAAGCTCAAAGGTAAAGACAGCGAATTGATCGCGCCAAAACTTGCAGAAAAGATTGAGAAAATAAAGGATCCGATCGCTCGTCGGGAATTGCTCAATTTTGTTTCCGTCTGGAAAGAAAAAATGGCGAAATACAATTCATTTCTCGATGCTTCGACTGATGCGTTGGGAGTCTGATTTTCAATATGAAAAAACGTCCTCTTCCACCGCATACCAAGCTCCATTCCGAACAAGCTCAAAGGGTCTTTAAAGGTATTCGCTTCGACACGTATCAGTGGCAACAGAAAATGTTTGATGGTTCGACGGAAACGTTTGAGATTATCAAAAGGAATGATACGGTCATCGTCATTCCTGTCATCGCCGAAAAGGGAAAGGATACCCAAGAGATTGCTCTGGTCAAAGAAGTACAGCCGCATTGGGATAAGCCGGGCTATACTCTCGTTGCCGGCATGGTCAATGCCGATGAAGATCTCGATGTCGCCGCTCGCCGGGAACTCGAGGAGGAAACGGGACTTATTTTCAAGGATTACACTCTTGTCCACGTGGAGACGAATACTCCTGCCGTCGAATGGTTCGCGTATACTTTTATTGCTTCAGGCTATCAGGGTATGAAAGAAAAGCATCTCGACGTCGGCGAGAAAAACGAAGTGGTGAAAGTCTCTTTCGATCGACTCATCGAAATGACCCGCACAAAGGAACTGTTCTACCGGCCGATGTATATCGAGGACATGCTCGTGCAGGACAAAGTGGATGAATTGAGAGATGTCATGAAGAATCCGGGTAAGTATGTCATATCTTTATAGTTAATTGAATAAAAATTTAGAATAATATTTCCTACAAATAAAAACCACTCTGATCGAGTGGTAATGAAATGCTGAGCACGAGGCATCAGGTAAATTTACCAACCGGAATCGGGTGGAAAATCACCACCATCTTTATCCATGTCGATTTCGTCGGAGGCAGCGGCCATGCATATTAAGAATAGCGTGACAGTTATGAAGAGTGCAACACAACCACTCTTAAAATGGCCACAACAAAATATCACGACAGTTATCACAAGGCCAATCACTAACCATACAGAAGAGGCCATCTTTTGTAGGTTATACTCCCTCATCTGATCGGGAGTAGGCTTCTCTTCAGAGTTCATTGATACCTTTCTTTTTCAATTTCCATATTTTCTCTAAATCAAACTTTACTTTATATTAGGATGGTTGTCAATGTGAGGTACGCAAAATATGAGTTATGTTAAATCTTCTACAGTCCTAGCTCCTTCAAGAAAATCTCCAACTCTTCGCCTTTGATCTCTCGGAATTGTCCACTACCGAGACTGCCGAGCTCTAAAGTGCCGATCCTCGTACGAGCAAGGTCAGCCACTTCAGCCATAAAAAGGGCGCAGACGTGGCGGATATGGTTGCCGTTGTCGGTGGTGCGCATGGTGAAAATATTATCTTTGATGATGTGGATGGTGCTTTCGACGGTGACGGCATGGCGGCCGGCAATTCTGCCATCTTTATCCGCGGCATTTTTGCTGCCGTCGAGCACAACGCCCTTCTCCACTTTTTCTTTGAAATTATGCTTGAGCGGTTGGTGAGTGCGGATGAGATATTCTTTGATGCGGGCATTGTCGGCGACGTGAAGCGACGGTGCGGACGCTGTGCCGGAATGCGGCACGTACGTCAGTCGGTCAATGATCCGACGGTCATTCGTCAAGATGACGAGGCCGCGGGCAGAGCGGTCAAGCGACAGGACGGGAAAGATATTCGGATTTTGCAGAGGCAAACTGCGGGCGGCGGTTTCGAGCTCAACGCCGGGCGGTTTGTTGAAGGCATAGTAGACGTAGGTGGGAAAGGTTGTAGTGCTGGCACTTTTATTATTATCACCGATGCCGCTGTGAGCAGTACGAGTACTGCGATCCGAGCGTCCGTTACGGCGGACTTCGATAACATCGGTCGCCTCCACTTTGTCACCGAGCACGGCTATACGGCCGTTAATGATGACGAATTTTTTCTTGATGAGTTCATCGGCACCGCGGCGGGTGCTGTCGCCTTTCATAGCCAGATATTTGTTGATACGCATGGGAAAAGTACCGGCCGCCTGCTTGGGAATGGGGGAGGGGCCTTTGAGCCACGGCAGAGCTTTGAATTTTGGACTTTTGGGTATTGGCTTTCTATGTCCGATTTTATTATTTCTCGATGAAATAGCCTTAAATTGAGAGATATTTTTCACTTTCTGATAATAACATATTACTTTATTGATAGCAAATCACTTGACTTTATTATATAATATGCTATAATAGAACAGTCAAGCTCGCAATGGCGAAACTTGAAGTAATGTACAAATAAGCAGAAAACAAAAACAATCCAGAAGGAGATCATTTACAATGAATACTACGAGAATCGTCACAGGGATCGTTTCCCAGTTCAATCCTGCTCGCGGCTTCGGTATCGCTCTCATTGATGGCGTCCACCCGGCAAGCATCAGTCTGACGGCGGACAGGGGTCCTTTCGTCATCGGCTCCGGCGAGATCAAGGCTTTCTTTACCAAAGCCAAGGATACGAAACTGCCGGAAGTCAGTGACTTGGTTACCATTGAGGTGTACACAGTCCGCGGCCTGATGGGCGTACCTGTTCTCAAAGCCGCGCGCTGGTGTCATGAAGCGCAGTGGCGAGAGCAGGAACAGCTCGTGAATAATCGCGAAAAGACGCGGCCGGCGCGCAGTGCGAACTTCATGCGGAGATTCGCAGGGTACTTCGAAAAAAAAGCGCAGAGCGACAACAATCCTCACACGAAAGTCACCGGGGCTACCATTCCGACGCAACGGCCGCCGAAGCCCTTCAGTACCGTGGTCTTCTCGACGAGCTGTCACGCCTGAAGCACCCGCACAAACAATTGTCATCCATACCCGTCTTCGCACAGAAATCTGTCGCAGGACGGGTTTCTTTTTTTATATTCTACTGTCATTTACTCAGAGTCGCATGGTACAATCATGTCCATGACTCAAGGAATGACTCAAAGCTCAGCCCTCACTATTCTCAAAACTGGTGCTAATGTCTTCATCACCGGAGCGGCTGGAAGCGGTAAGACGCATGTGGTCAATGAATACATCGCCTATTTGCGCGAGCATCACGTGCCCGTCGGCATCACCGCGTCCACCGGTATTGCCGCCACCCATATCGGTGGCATGACCATCCATGCATGGTCTGGTATCGGGGTGAAAGACTCACTTTCCGAGGATGATCTCGATGCCATTATGAAAAAAGGCCAGACGCGTCGGCACTTGGAAGAAGCGCAGGTGCTGGTCATTGATGAAGTGTCAATGTTACATCATTTTCGGCTGGATCTGGTGGATCAGGTACTCCGGCATGTGCGCGGTCGGATGTCGGGCAACGGGTCGGACGGTCGTCATGAACATTTAGCCGAACTGCCATTCGGCGGTTTGCAGGTGGTGCTCTGCGGCGATTTTTTCCAATTGCCGCCGGTGTCGCGCTACGGTGATCCGGAGCCGCGATTTATCTATCATTCGCATGCATGGAAAGAAGGCCAATTCGCCGTCTGCTATCTTTCGGAAAATTTTCGCCAAGTTGACGATATTGCACTTTCCATTTTAAATGAAATCAGAAGCGGCGAAGTAACGGACGAGGCGCGGGAGCATTTGCGGAGCCGGTATCGGCATCGTGGGCGCGAACAAGGTCAGGAAGAGAATCGCGATGTGCCTGATATGCATGATATGCATGATGCATCGGTACATTCGGACAGTTCAAAAGTGACCGACATATCAGCCACGCCGACCCGTCTATTCACCCACAACGTCAGTGTTGACGCGGTGAATGACGCTGAGCTTGGGAAAATTCCCGGTCCAGAGTGCCAGTACGAAATGACGTCGCGAGGCCGCAAGCCGCTTGTCGAAACGTTGAAAAAAAACTGTCTGGCGCCGGAACGTTTGCGTCTGCGCAAAGGCGCCCGCGTCATGTGCGTCAAAAATAATTTTGAACAAGGCTATGTCAACGGCACGCTCGGCACGGTTGTTTCATGCGGGCCGGGAGTGGATCCGGTTATTCGGACTGTTGGTCGGCCGAGGCAAGGGGTAGCTGGAAAAAATGGAGCGGAGCAGGAGGGTCAAAAAACCATCACCATCGAACAAGCCAGCTGGACGATCGAGGACGACGGTAAAGTCTTGGCTGAGATCCAACAATATCCACTCCGTTTGGCCTGGGCGATCACTGTTCACAAAAGTCAGGGTATGAGTCTCGATGCGGCGGAAGTTGACCTGTCGCAATCGTTCGAGCCGGGCATGGGTTATGTGGCGCTTTCGCGGGTGCGGACGCTTGCGGGCTTGACGATTCTCGGCATGAATGAAATGGCACTCCAAGTCCATCCCGAAGTGCTCGAGCACGATCGCCATTTGCGTCAACTGTCCGAAATTTCCCGAGGCATGCTCGCCGCCGAGGATGACAAGGACATCGCGAGTAAACATGCTGAATTTTTGGCAAAAGTGGCGCCACTTCATCGGCTCGATAAGGGCGGTAATGGCGGTAGAGGCGGCAGAGATGGGTCGTCGTTCCATGAAAGAAAAATTTCCACCTTTGAGAAAACCGCTGACCTTATTCGCCGCGAAAAATCACTCAAAGAAATCGCCAAGGAAAGGGAATTGACGGTGGAGACAATTATTGCTCATATTGAATATTTGATTGGAGATCAAACGCTCGGTCCCGCCAACATCGCCTATTTGAAACATGAAATTTCGCCGCAATATTTCAATAAAATAGAAAAAGCTCTCGAGGAAGTCTATGATGCGCAGATGGAGAAAATCAACAAGGGCGGTGACACCGATCTTGCCCGTCACAAACTGCCGCTTCTCTCGTCCGTCAAATCCAAGCTTGGTCCGAACATTTCTTTCAAGGACATCCGGCTGGCGAGGGTGCTGTTGGGATACATTACAACACATAACATTACGCATTAGCATTAGTTGACATTAAGAAGTGTCTGTGATACAAATAGAGCAGGTTCTCCTTGTGAGAAGATGGAACGTTGACAAAAAAGTTGACAATCAACACGACAATAAACAATTGAAAGAGAGGGACAGTCTATGAAGATTAAATTGAATCCAGCAGTTTTTGGCAGTCTTATAATATCGGCAGTGATTCTCGGCGGCGGCAGTGCCTTCGGCGCGGTCACCACGGTGGTAAACACCACCAACGGCACTACCATGCAGGTTGGTTTGATGGATGCGGAACCGCCCCTTGGGCCGGAACGAAACCTATTTAACCAAAACATGATGGCTTGGGAAAATGCTCCCCTCCATCCCTATACGCCGGGATATTGGCGAAGTACGCCGACGGATGTCATCCTAGGGCAGGACATGTGGAGAATCGGTGATATCACCTATTCGGGTAGTCGCAGTTTCTACCTGTGGAATGCCGCTACGAATATTCCGACCGGTCCAAGCAGTGCCTATCCGAACGAGCTTGGTACCATGTTGCAGGCACCGTTGGTGATCAGTGCTCCCAGTAGCGTCACCTTCTATGCGTCCAACGTCTTGTACCAATGGAATTCGGACGAATTCTACCATGCATTCAGGACTAATGGTCAACTGAATATCCTTCAGGGTACTACCAATATACAGTCGTGGTCTACTACATGCGTCGGAATATTGGTTACTAATGGAAGTACCAACATATATACGAGTGGTTTGATGACCAACGTAGTCAACCAGATTCAATATTCTGGCGTATATACAGGTTTTATCTGCTCCGACGTTTCGGATGTTGCGTACGTTATAAATTACTGTACAGGTTGGTGGCCGTTTAGTATTTCGGCTACGTATACGTTAACGGACACCAATGGTGCGACCAACTGCCAGGCAACCGCCACTTTGGACTCGCAGTTTCACTGGCATGTCGGGAATACGACGACGAACACGTCTCCGCAAATGTCATTCGGTAATCCTATCGCTTTGAGTATCGAAGCGTGGGAAGGTAAGCACTATGAGATAGATTCCGTCCTGGTGGATTTCACTACCAATGAAACGTACTTTGGCATGATGGGAGACAATGGGATGATTACCAACGACGTGACCACTAATTGTCAGTTCTTTCGGGCACGTCCCAACCCTCCTCAACCGAATGGACAAGTTACCACAAGAAGATTGGTCAACGAGGCTTTGTCAGCGCCACCGAAGGTTGTTTTTGGTCAGTAGTCATCGAATAGTCGGCTTTTGCTGACATTCTCAGTCCTTTGCATTCAATGCGAGGGACTTTTTTATACACAGCTTATGCCCAGCTTATATACAATATAATGCCAAAATCATTGACAAATAATAACTGGGGTGGTAAGGTATGAGTATACGGATTCTTTTCATTGCTTTCCAGCCAAGATAGTAACGTTGTAGGCCTTATTTCAGGCGTTGTGTTGGATATGGGCAATAATTAGTTATTCATTAATAATTTATTAAATACTATAGACATAACACCCATGAAGATATTCAAACATTATAAATACCTTGCAGTTCTCATTGTATGTATTACGATGATCGGTTTTGTTAGTAAGGCGCTTGCGGATGGACCGACTTTGGACGGTTTGACGCCATACAGCTCAGACACTACGAATCAACCTGCCGTAGATCCTTCAACATCCAGTGACAGTCCTGGTCCGACGCTTGCATCTTCAACGATAGGTAGCTCTGATGTCAGCAGTTCGACGCCTGTTGACCCTACTGCTTCCAGTTCAGATATCAGTAGTTCGACATCAGTCGTTCCACCTCTTTTCGGTTCGAATGATACGAGTGTCAGCATGTCAACTCTTACTATAAATGTTACTGGTGGAAGCGTATCATCAGATGATAAGGTAATAAGTGCTGATGGAAGCATCGATTGTGTAATGTCTGATACATCGTGTACGTTATCAACAACTACCGACCCAATGATTGTTCTTACTGCCATTGCATCAGGTACTGATACATTTTCAGGTTGGTCAAGTAATCCTTCGGGTATATGTGCAGATACTGCGAGTTCGACATGTTCCTTCCTTGCCTCTCTGGCCGATGACACATCGGTGACAGCTACTTTTGCTACTACTACTGCTATTACATCCGTTGTCGTCGTAAACCAAGCTTCTATTCAATCTTTCTCATCGGGTAGTAGCGGTGGCTACTCTAGCGGCGGAGGCAACGAATATGTTCCGCTTGCCGTGGCGACAGCTTCGTCTTCCAATGGTACTCTCGGTAATGTTTTATCCTGCCCATTGTTAACCAATTACATCATTCCCGGCAGAGTGAACAATTCCAATGATATCTCTAAATTGCAAATATTTCTCAATGTCAACGATCAAGCGAATCTCACGGTCAACGGTATCTTGAATACCGCGACAGAGAATGCGATAAAAGTTTTCCAAGCTAAATATCTAAGTCAAGTTATGGGTCCATGGGGTCTCAACGTTCCGAGCGGCGAAGTCTATATTACGACGCTGAAGGAAATAAATTCGATCACGTGCGGTACATCCATAACATTGAGTGCTCAAGATCTTGCTATCATCAATGCATATAAAGCACAGGTAGCTCAAGGACAGCAAACAACAGCTAACAATGCACTCTCTACACCTTCCATAACACCAACAACTATAACGCCAACGACACTGTCTGCATCCACGACGTCAAACACCGCAGTTTCTGCTACAACGTCCACCACAACGGGTAACGCTAACAGCGCTCTCGTCGGTAATGCCATCAGCGTCACCAACAACGGTTTCTTTAGCAGAATCTTCTCAGCCATCGCTCATTTCTTCGGTAGAAACTAAAGATAGTCTATCATCGTTGCCTGTCGCCCCGTCCCCATGGCAGTTTTCTGCACTTTTGGCATAAGGTACATTTTCGACGGCCTGTTTTTCATAAAATATGCTTCAGTT
>CAZQKU010000032.1:0-8548 GCA_964593965.1 uncultured Candidatus Saccharibacteria bacterium
TGCCATGTGTATATACTATAGTAACACACAAATATGAACAAACACTTAGATGCGGAGGAGGTGAGATTCGCCGACCACGTCGGCAGGTACTTTTCCGCTCTCGCTTCGCTCGACACGGAAAAGTCTTTCGAATCTCACACGGAAAGCGCGCAGGCGCTTTCCTCTCATCCTTGTTCGTTCACTGCGTTCACTCACTGCGGATGGGGTGAGATTCGAACTCACGGCTCCCTTTCGAGAGCGACAGTTTTCAAGACTGTTTCGTTAGACCACTCCGACACCCATCCCTTACTTTGTCAAGTTTAGCATAAACCTCTGAATTCGTCTGATATGTTTTAGATTATGCGACCCTATGACTTAGAAATACTTACATATTTTCTCGATATTTTCAAGCTTTCATGTATGATAGTGCTATGAAATACCTCGGTATAGATTATGGCTCAAAGCGGACGGGCATTGCTGTATCTGACGAGCGGGGGGCGTATGCCTTTCCCAAAAAAATCTTTGTGACGAGTGGTAAGCTCGCCGCACAGGTCAAGGAGTGTGTTATCGAGTATGGTGCGCAGGCCATTGTCCTTGGCGAGTCGCGAGATTATAAAGGTCTGCCGAATAAAGTCATGAAAGATGTTCTTTCTTTTAAAAAAGAGCTCGAAGGTCTGACGAGACTTCCGGTTTACCTCGAGCCGGAGTTTATGACCAGTATGCAGGCGGAGCGGCTCGACGGGGAACTTGGCGGGAAGAAAGATATGCTTGATGCCACGGCCGCGGCATTTATCCTCCAGAGCTATTTGGATAAGTTAGATAAAAATGTTCCCAATGTGTGATATAGTATTTTTATGAACCCGGAAAAAATAGAAAAAATAAATAAAATCAGCAAGATAAGCTATGACGATTTCGCCAAAGTAGAAATCCGCGCGGGTAAAATCCTTTCGGCGGAGAAAATCACCGATACCGATAAACTTCTCAAGTTGTCGGTTGATGTTGGTGAAATCGATCCTTTGGGTAAATCAACCCTACGTCAAATCATCTCCGGCATTGCCCTCCATTTTCCCGATCCTACTGTCCTTGTCGGTAAGACCTGCATGTTCGTGACCAATCTCGAGCCACGAACAATCCGTGAACATGTGAGCGATGGCATGCTTTTTGCTGTCTCAACAGCGGAAGGAATCTTCTCCATTCTTGAGCCGGTACCAGGCATTTCTCCGGGTACAAGAGCGAAATAAAATCGCCAACATATATCTTTTTTTCATGTCCTTATTCCACCTCCTCACTGATCCTATCACCATCATTAAGACTGTCGGTCTTGTCGGTATTTTTTGTATCATCTTCGCCGAGTCGGGACTTTTCTTCGGCTTTTTTCTGCCGGGCGATTCGTTGTTGTTCACTGCCGGTTTCTTGGCTGAACAGGGATTCATTTCGACAGGCTGGCTTTTTCTCGGGCTTTTCATAGCGGCTGTTCTCGGCTACCATGTTGGCTACGTTTTCGGCAAGCGGGTCGGACCGGCTCTTTTTACTAAAGAACGCTCAATCTTTTTTAATAAAAAATATCCGGAGCAGGCAAAAATGTTTTATGAAAAATACGGCAGTCGGGCTATCATTTTTGGCCGATTTATACCGATCGTCAGGACATTTGTTCCGATCATGGCTGGCGTCGGCGACATGAAGTATCGGACTTTTTTCTTGTACAACATAGTGGGAGGCGCTGGCTGGACTATCCTTATCACTGCCGCCGGATTTTTCCTCGGTAAAACCATTCCTCATGCTGATAGCTATATTGAGCCTATCATTATCCTTATTATCCTCGTTTCATGCATTCCACCGGCATATCATTTTTTCAAAAGAAATCAAAAGAAAGATGTAGTATAATAGGGACTATATTCATAGGATATTATTATGGCTCGCTCTTCATTTGCAAAATCATTTTTCCGCATTTTTCCTCCACCGGCATATATCAATATACCGTATGCGGGCATTGACATCTCCGATTCAGCTATTCATTGTATCGAATTCAAACGCAGTCGGCACAACAGAGATGAGCTCGAGATTGGCGCGTATGACAGCGTGCCCTTGCCGCAAGGCGTGGTCGAGGATGGCTATGTCAAAAATGCCGCCGCTCTGACAACCGCTTTGACCGACATTGCCAAGAAACACGGCATTGTTCGTGCTCGGGCATCACTGCCCGAAGCAAAGGTGTATCTTTTCAGGACGGCAATTCAGAGCCTCGACGAAAAGGAAATCGCCCAAAACATCGAATCGAAACTTGAGGAGAATGTGCCGCTTTCGGCCGCCGATGCCATTTTCAATTTTACCGTCATTCCCTCAGGCGGTAATCTTACGGGAAATCCCATCAATAATTCTGTTGATAATGCCGCGTGTTCCGCCAGTGTCTCCGTCGTTCCGGCAAAGGTCGTTGAGACATATCTAGAAGTCTTCAAATCATCGGGGATTACCATTTCTTCCTTTGAAGTGCAATCACGGGCTCTGACCCGGGCTATCGTACCGCGAGATTCGCATGAAACCATTATGCTCGTCTATGGTATGAACAATGTCGCCGCCCGCCAAAGGGCAGGCATATATATTGTTTATCATGGAGTGTTATGCTTCAGTGTGACTGTTTCTATCGATAGCGAATCGGTAGATAGTATTGGTAAGGGTATAAAAGAAGTGGCTGAATATTGGCTTGATCACGGTGAGCCGACGTTCGCCCCAGTCGGCAAAAGGAATGTTGACCGTATCATCGTCTGTGCTCCGAGCCCTTTGGCTACCGTTGTCGAACGTATAGCTATGGAGATGAAGATTCCCGTTTCTACGGCTCTGGTGTGGGTAAATGCATTCTCCACCGAAAAGTACACTCCGACTATCACCATCGATGATTCTCTTGGATATGCTATAGCCGCGGGACTGGCACTGCCGTATGTTCGTTGTTGATACGATACAATTGACACTATAAAACAATTAGCACTATAAAAATATGCGCACCCTTCTTCCCAAAAATGAAATACAACACATCAAGCACGAATATCTTCTACGCTGGATCATTCTTGTATTGTTCTTTCTGTCGGTGGCTGTGTGGATTGGCATCATATCGCTTTTTCCCGCGTATATTTTTTCGGCTGCCGAAGGCAAAAATGCTTCCGATAGAGCGGTGAAGGTAGATAATGAATTAGAGACGGAAAATAATAATCAAATCCTCGCAGAAGCGCGAGATGCCAATACGGTCATACATGCTATTGCCGGTACCCAAGATAGCTTATTTTTCTCTTCGCTCATCGAAGACATTGACGCGCGGCGGGTGCCGGGCATGATTGTAACCAGTTTCAGTTTGTCGCATGTCGGTGGAGGCGCTGGAAGTGATTCTGCCAATACCGCTGTGAACGCAAGCACTATTTCCATAAGCGGAACGGCGGCCACTCGCGATATTCTTGTAGCTTTTGAACAAAACATTGAGAATGATCCTCGTCTGACAAAGGTCGAACTGCCGGTGTCCGCTCTGGCCGAGAATACGAATATCAATTTCACCATGAGTATGCAAGGTATCCAGTAAATATAAAGATATACAGACACAACCATGAAACCGACATCTCATCATTACATAGCTCTCATCATAGCCCTTATAGTTCTCACGGCGAGTCTCGGAGGTTTTCTCTATATTGACGGACAAGTACGTAATGAAACAAAAGAGACCACTGACACTCTTGATAAAGTGGCAAAGGAACAGACTGCGATAACCAAAGAACAATCGATGGCTGAGACGTTTTCTTCCACCGCTATCGCCCGGGCCCTTCTGCAAACATATCTCATTCCGGACGGCAATACTGTTTCTTTCATCGAAGAGATTGAAGGCGTGGCCAAACAATCGGGAGCAAATGTTTCGATTGCTTCTATTTCTGCGGATGATCTTACGTCAGCCACCGCGGGGACGATTGGTCATATTCAGGCACATATTTCTATCAATGGTTCGTGGTCGGAAGCCATGCGAGCTCTCCATATCATCGAGGATATGCCGTACAGTCTGACGATTGATGATGTCAATGTTCACGCTCTCGGTGACGGAGTTTGGAATGTGGAGTTCAATATGGCGGGACTTATCGTAAAATAAAGTCATACCATACACATGAAAAACAATACACATAAAAAATATGAATAGCAACAGTTTACAAAAAAAAATAAAAAATTCAGCCCAATCTTTTTCCCTTGCTGGTAATAATGTCTATTGTGATTGGAGCATTATTCTCGGACTCTTCTGTATCGTCGCTCTTGTTCTGGTTGGTGTGAGTGCTGGACTTTTCTTTTCTATAAATACTGATGATGATACTACAGGACAATCCGCGACGACGGTTGCTGTACGAGGCCCATCCAGTAATATTCTTGATACCACCGATTTGACCAATCTTATCAGCATTTTCCAGTCGAAAAATGCCCAGATGTCTGTTTTTACCGTCACCTATTCGGGACCGTCTGATCCGGCGGTGCCGATGAAATTTACGGCTACGTCGACGAAATCATTGGAAGCCTCAAGCACGGCAACAAGCATAAAAAAAGTGCCAGCCAAATAAAATTTTCATTTCGGCATGTAATCTGCTATAGTCAAGCTACTGCCAGCAGAGCCATGTCGCTCCCGTAGTTCAATGGATAGAACACCGGACTTCTAAGCCGGTTATGTAAGTTCGATTCTTACCGGGAGCACAACCAAGGTCGACGCGGAGGCCTGGCTCAACCGAGCCATTTCTCCAAATCGCCATAACCATAAAATCGGTTCGATTCCTGTGCGGTTTTTTACTATGTGATACTATGGAACAATAAAAATAAAATGTCTTTTCAAGATAAGGAAATCCAAAGATTTGAACTTCAGCCCCATGTCTTAAAAGAGGTTGGGGGTGAAAATTTGAAACACGACTTCGATCTTATAGACAGTTATTTTGACGATATCAAAGGTTATATCTACACCGGCATTCACATGTCTGACTTCAAAGAGTCAATAGAAATTGCTTTTAAATCCAGATTGCTGATACTGATGAGTAGTGTTCTCAATAGATCGCTTCTTCTTAAGGATGCCGTCGTGCAAGCTTTGAATGACAGCAATTTTCCGGCCTTTTACGCCATTGATAAATCTTTTATGGAAATCGCCGCTTTGCTTGGATACATAGTATATGTTATCGAGAATGAAAATGATTATCAAAAAATTATGAAAAAATTAGAGCGATTATATCTTGGTAACAAAGAAGCTGGAGGATTTTCCGTTGGTCAAGTCGAGGCGATTAACGTCATGACTATGTTTGAAAAGGCCGACAAGGTTTTTATGGCTGGCGTTCCTACCGACCACCCGCCCGGTGGTGATAGACCACTTTCTGAATCATATGCAAATGTCTGCAACTATGGCCATCCAAATTACAATGCACACCTCTCGTCGGGTATTATGGATCATAAGACTGCGCGATGGAACGCCAAAACTGATTCAGATGGTTATAAGACAGAGCTATACGGATTTTACATGCCATGGTTCGCTATTCCCATTTCGGCGATTAAAATATTTTGCTCGATGATTTTCAGACACCCGAAGGTTAATAATTTTGAAGGTTTAGAAAAACATCGTCTATTTTAAGATTATCTTTTAATTAATCGCTGACTAGCATCAGCTTCTTGTCCTTCAGCAGTATCCTGCTCTTGATACATGACAGCACCTCTCGTTTCTGTAGAAGTGTCCCATGCTTGAGCATATGCTTGGCAAAGGTCTTGATGCTGATATTTTTATGCTTTTCTGATTGCTTCAGATCCATTCCAAGCACCCCTGTCTGGAAGAGAGCGTATCGCGCCACTTCTTCTTGCAGTTTTTGTTTCAGTTCGCTTTTGTCAAGGCTCATGCCGTCGATGATGGGGAGCATTTCATTGATGAGGATTTCTTCACTGACGGACTCGTTCGGACAATCACGGTTTTTCACCTTGGTACACCGATAATATACATAGGCATTCGATCCGCCATCCTTTAGTTCTCTAATCTTTTCTTCGGCGGTGATCCCCGATTCGCAGTATGCGCAGTGGAGCATCTTCGTAAAGGCGAACTCTCTGCCGTAGGCCTTTTTCTTCTCCACCTTAATCTTTACTTGTACTGCCTCGAAGAGCTCCCTTGATATGATCGGCGTATGTTTGCCGGTATACCATTCACCACTGCCTTCGGGGTACTCGAATATGCCATAGTAGAAGGTCATCCGTAACATGCGGTAAATATTGCCGAGAGTGACATATTTACCATTCTTGTTTTTGAAATCAATCTCCTTGAGCCACTTGTACACCTTTCTGCCAGAGTAGCTTTCATTCGCTACTTTCTCAAACATCTGTTTAACCACCGGTGCACGTAAGGAGTCAACAATCACCTGACACCTCTCATCCTTGTTTTTACTGTTAAGATACCCCGTCGGTGCCATCGACGGCCTCAGTCCCATCGCCGCCCGGGTGCGTAAACCTCTTTTTACGTTAATCACTTTGTTGTCGTTCTCAAGCTTCGCCTGACTTCCCAATATCATAAGCATAAACTTGTCATTTGGCGTATTCATGAACTTTTGACCATAGGTACGTATCTCAACAAGCTTTTTGCTATCCATGAGATCGACGATGCGACCAAGATCACCGGCATTACGAGCGATGCGATCCGGTGCCCATGTTAGGATGCCGTTGTATTTACCTTGTTTCAGTTCCTCCACGATCTCATTGAAGACAGGACGTTGTCCAGCCTCTTTAGCCGAATGCGACTCTTTTTTCATCTCAACGATCTCAAGGCTGTCATTCGCCGCCATCTTCTCCATTTCCTTGATCTGACTGTCGATGGAGAGGACCTGCTTGTCTTCCTGTTCCGTACTTTTACGAGCATAAAGGCAGTACGTTACCTTTACGGGGACTATTACTTTGGCCACAGTCCCTACCGGCGCTTGTGTTGTATATGTCATACACTACAAGGAATGACGCAGACCCAATGGGGAGTCTAGGAGGGGTAGAAGTTGATAAACTGTTGGTAACTTTCGTCAAAAACCCTTCATTTTCCTCACTTTTACCCGCTATTCCTTCACCCAATACCAAAACTGACTCTCCAATTCTTGTCCTAATATATGTGCGTCAGCATGAGAAAGGACACCCATATACGATTGCAATGATCCCTTCAGCGTTGCTTCATTGATCTGCCCATTTCTAAATCTGGTGACTTGCTCTCGTAATTTCCTCATCATTCTTTTCTTCGTTTTCGTCCTGACGACAGTATGATATGGTAGTACGACATAGCCGAGAAAATCGATGCCACGAGTACACCGCCTAATCTCGACTTTTCGCGGATGGAGATCGAGAAGCAGTTTCTCTTTGAGGAATGCTCTGATCGACGGCAGTATATTTTGTAAATAATCAATATTGTCGGAAACGATGACGAAATCGTCAGTATACCGCGCATAATTTTTTACCTTAAGCTTATGCTTCACAAATTGATCAAACTCATTCATGTAGATATTAGCAAAGAGCTGGGACGTAAGGTTCCCTATGGGTATACCTTTTTTTCGCGAAGCGAAAGTACTCTCTCTCTCTCTCTCTCTCTCTCTCTCGTATTCCGCTTTTTTTACTTTCATAACTTTCTATAATTTCTTTAAGAAGCCATTGAGCTTCGGTATCTTTGAGTCTTTTCGTCATAATTTCAAAGAGTATGTCGTGGTCGACGTTGTCGAAGAATTTTCGCACGTCGCATTTGAGGACAAAACATGGACGAGTATAGTTGGCACTTACTTTCCTCACCGTATCACGGAGGTACAACATTCCCCGATGGGTGCCCTTACCGATCCTGCAGGAAAACGATGTGGAAATAAAAGTTGGCTCGAATATCGGATTCACTACCTTAAACACTGCGTGGTGAAGGACGCGATCCCGGACGCTCGCTTTGTAAATATGCCTCAATTTCGGATCACGTATCCAGAATGGTTGGTACGGTCCATGCCGGTAGGTATGATGCTTGAGTTCCCGATACAGCCGAAAGATTTCATGTTCAAGTTGCCGCTCGAACCCTGCCACGTCGGGCTTGTTCCGCTTGTCTCGCTTGAATGCTTTCCACGCCGAAAGGATAGTATCCGGCCAGATGATTGAATTATAGACTTTATTATATATCTTCATAACTACAAAAATATAACCACATGGACAACCTTGATATTCCGATATTTAGAAAAACATACGATTTATACAAAACATTTTACAGTTTCCGCGCAAGTGTAAAAAAGCAAGATCGCTACACTATATGGCAGAAATGCGAGACTATCATTCTCGAAACCTTGGAGGGGCTTCTCTATGCCGGTCAGATGACAAAGTCCGAGAAACTACCGATCTTGGAGAAGACAAGTGTTAAGCTCAATTTTCTGCGAATATTTGTACGACTCATGAAAGACACAAAAGCTATCGATGAGAAGAAATACCTCATCCTCGAAGCCTCGATTGACGAGATTGGTAGAATGTTAGGCGGCTGGATCAAGTCGACAAAAGACCGATAGCATAAGCTCCCACATCGTGGGAGCTTATATGGATAGAGACG
>CAZQKU010000033.1:0-8492 GCA_964593965.1 uncultured Candidatus Saccharibacteria bacterium
TATACAAAAAAAAGACCCCCTATGCACGTGTGCAGTGGGATCTGAAAGTAAAGACGGTTGAACATCCGAGGTTGTTTGGCTTTCGTTCGATCACGTTGCCGTACGTCCTCGTTTCGTGCCATTTTCTGTGCGCGTGGTGATACCCGATCGGGGCTTGTGGCATTAATGGCCAGTTCAGCTTGTGCTTATACCAGCCTTGGCACTATGAGCCCAACCGTCTTCTACATAAGAGGCTAGCATATTGGGAGTTTGGTGTCAAATTTTTTGGGAATGTGGCGGCTATGGGTAGAAGTTGGAACTATTTTATTCAAGAATTCTATTTGAAAAATCAAGTATATATCGTTTTTTATTAGAGACCCGCCGCATCGCTCATATCAAGATCCCCGTCAGCCACTAATTGCTGGACTTCTTCGTCAAGCGCCTCAAAATCATCAACTTGGTCGGGTTCGATTACACCGTCTTTGACTAATTCTAGGATTTCGGAGGGGTCCATAGTTTTATATCTTATTTATAATTTTCGACAGTAAAAACTCTCACCACTTCATCAAAATTTTTAAACCTGTCTTTTTTCCATTCCTCTTGCTTTATATACAGAGCTTTGTATACCACTCTGCTTTGCCGATTATTGACATCTTCGCACCATTTTTGAAGTCTTTCAAATTTCAACGTGTCATTTTCTTCTTCCCGACCTTTCGTCTCGATAATATAGACTGTCTTCTCATCCTTTTTGACAAAGAAATCCGGATAGTAGGTGGCAATAAATCCTTCCGAATTTTTGTACTCAATTCTCAAAGCGCTGGCTTCCTTATTCTGAAAATTCTTGGCAAAAGAAATCACATCATCACAATTCTCAAGAAAATCTGAAAAAGTCAATTCAAAATCGCTATCTCCGACAATTTTATTGAAAATCGATTTCTTGGGTATCAAATATGACTTATCATTAACGACAAATGGTCTGGCTTCGCTGATTTTTATATAGTTTTTAATTTCGGTATCACCCGTATCTTCAACCGTAAGATCATTGATGGCTTTTTTGAATGAATCTTTTATGAGCTTTATATATTCCACTTCCGACAAGTTCCTTAAAACGTTCAAGTCAGACAAGTCAATCGCTTGGTCAAACATATTGTTCTGTACAAATTCCCTTACTTTACCGAATAGAATATCATAGCAACTGAAAAGCCGTAGATCTCGCATTATCGCTTGGGCAAAAAATCCGATGACACTTTGATAATCGGGATCAATGTCGCCGGTTAGTATCGTCGTATGATGCGGATTTTCATCAATAATATCCTTAAAGACAATTTCTCTCTTTTGTTCTTCTGAAAAAATCTTTACTTTGACTCTCTTATTTCCAAATTTTGAAACGTCAAGCTCGGCCAGATTTTTGTATTCCCTTTGAATCCGGGGAGACATGACCGGAATTTCAATATCAAGTTTTGCAATATCCTTTTTTGGATTATCTTTATCAACTTCGATAACCATAGGTGCGATCGGCACAGCACCTTTGCCCATAGCTTTCTTTTCGAGAATGACGCCTTCGCCCTTGATAGACTCGACGAAATCCATGAAAGCCGAAGTACCGACGACGCTGACGTATTCTTCGACGTCATTCCTGCCAAAAAACATCCTGCGCAAACCTCGGCCCAATGTCTGTTCAGGCAGAATCTTTGAATCCGCGGCATACGGCCGCAATCCGACAATAGTGGTGACATTCTTCACATCCCAGCCTTCTTTGAGCATCATGACCGAAATAATCACCTTAAACGGGCTTTCCCAGCTGTCAATCTCATTCGCTTGTTTTCTCAAAACGTCCAATTCTTCTTTATTCTTTCCTGAAACCGTTTCTGAAATCTCACCGCTTTTATTGGTATGAATGGTCAAGACCGCACGTTCAAGATCCTTAATACTTGTTCTGATATAGTCTGCAACCTCGTCGCAATTCTTCGTATCATCCGTCATAATAAAAAGGATTGATTTTTTACCCATCGGCTTTAGTCGATCGTACGTCTTCTGCCATTCTTCAATGCCAAGATTTATATAATCTCGGTACTTTTCACTGAATAGAGTGCTTTGATTTTCTTTCAATTTTCCCCGACTGGCCGCATCCGGCACGACAGGATTTTTCACAACCCTTTGATGTATCGCTTCGACAAGCGGATAATCGGAAATAGTCTGTACAAAGATAGAACCATCATTCTTTTTCGGCGTGGCTGTGAGGTCAATTTGCAAAGACAATCCTTTGCCTTTTTGTTTCAAACGATTGTCAATATCTTCAATAGACTTAACCCATGCCGACTTTGGATCGTGCAAGTGATGAGCTTCGTCATTGATGACAATAAGTTCGTCAATATCTCTGACAATCATTCCAAGATCAATGGTAGAATCGTTTGTTTTTGTCACCGGCTTATTGCCCAAAAAATATGCTGACGTGTCTTCGTCTTCTAGACTTGCTTCTTGCACATCACCTTCGAATACTCGGTGAATATTGGTCAAAAATATGTTTCCGGTATCAGAAACATTTCGCAGATCATCCTGTAAATGCAAGGTTATTTGGAAATCATCATGCCAATTGTGGCCATGGTATCCATTATCGGGCAATACTGGATCGTTAAAAAATATCTTCAAACTTTCAAAATCACTTTTTATTCTTTCGAAAACGATAACGTTCGGAGTTATTAAAAGAAAATTCTTTGCCAGATGTGAATCCTTCTCATATTTATGATGAAAATATGCCCATGCGACAATAAGGCTCATCACTTTCGTCTTGCCGGCGCCGGTGGCCATTTTTATGACAAAGCGCAACCATTCTTCGGTGAACATTTGCGGACTCAATACACCAGTGGAGTTGTAACGGATGAGATCATATTTGTCTTTGACTTTCGCCACTTCGTACAACCACACGACTGTCTCCACCGCTTCCCTTTGGGCAAAATAATATCTGAAGCTGAACGTCGCACCGTTCCTATCCGGCAAAATATGTTCTTCCTTGAACCACCACGTCAAAAGGGCTTTTGAAGTATCGCTCGCTCCATCATACTTTGTATCTCGCCATTCTTTCACCCTCTTGCGCAGATCAGCCACAAGCGGCGGCAGAAGCTTGTCATAGCCCTTCTCGCGCAAATCTTCATCAGCCGGAAACCAACGAATACTCGGGTCGAGTATCACGTATGGGTCTTGGGGGAAATCTTTGTGGAGGGCCATGTTTCTAGTTGATTAATAACTTATTCACAGTCATATTTTTAGGCATATTTTTCATTTTTATAACTAAAATTAGCATTTTATAACTTATTCACAGTATCCCCATCACGAGATGCTTGACTTTTCGTCTCCACATCTGCTAGTATAGACCCATCACGCCCCGCGGAGAAATCCGCGGGGAGATTAGTTAAAAATCTATGTACTATATTGGTTTGCATTGTTTATGTTATATAGTGTATCATTAAAGCATCATGAAAAAAAATTCACCTCAAAAAATGGACTCACGTAAAAACAAGTTGGATATTGACATAGATTTGTTGTTGAAAAAAAATCCTGATATTGAACTTGCTTATAAAATAATGAGTCAATCAAAGAAAACGTTGGAACCTGCAGTAGGTTTTGATCAGAGCAATTATTATAAAATTCCTGTTTATTCATAGTTATCCGACTACAGTCAAGGAAGAACTAGAACTTTCAAAGAGTTTCGCTTTTATCTGTTGTGGATTTTGATTGAGACCTAAATAGACTTCGCTCCTGACATATATCTCCCACAACAAATGCCATAACGGATCATTCTTTTGTAGCTGCCTTATCTCCAACTTTTTCAAATCATCATCATCCATTATACTGTTGGCATTTATCATGCGTCCATGTGACAAATACTTTTCCGCGGATGAAAGTTTACTGGCTATTGCCTCAGCAAGTTTCTTACGTTTGGCGGCATCTTTTATTTTACTTTTAAGCATATACTTATCTAGCCATTTTGATGCAATATCTCTGGCGAAAGCCATAGATCTCTCACATTCTTTAACAAAAGGTGTATTGACGGTTGTTAGCAACTGGAGGTACCCTTGGTATTCTTTATTTTCATGGATAGCTTCATGGGTCTTTTTCAGAAGTTCATCTCTAGCATCAATAAACGACTGTGCCGAAATAAATTGTACTATTCCTGAAGCATTGATCGGAATTTGGGCATCTATAGGTCCTAGTTCTGAAGAATAACCCATAACTATTTCATCTGCTCCCAATGCTATCAAAGTCGCGGCGCTTTTGGCTTTATTGGGAATAATAACTCGCAACTTTCCTTTATCTGAAAGATACGCTCTGCACATGTCTACTACTTTCTCCGCTGTGTTGCCATCACCACCAGGACTTTGTATGAATAGATCAATAACTTCTGCACCATCGAACGATTGCAATATGCTACCGATGGGAGCAATATCATCTGGATTAATACTGTTTGCGTTCCTTGGATGACTCATTTTGGTCATGTACACCAAAAGTTTGTGTGATTTTCCATCATTTTTCTTGCTTTCCTCCTCAAACTTTTTAATTAGTCCTTGCCTAATCAAAGTTCCTTCCTGAGCTTGAGCTATCTCTTGCAGAATTCTCGGCAAGATAGGATCTGCTTGCACTTTTTGATCTAAAGTTTGGTCGTTCATAGAATAAATTATAGCGTAATTTTAGTTATGAAACAAGTTTCAATTTATATCTTAACCTCCACCACCTTCGTCGTATCATTGCCGAAAATGTCCACGACCTTTACCGCTACCTTATACGTGCCTTTGGGCAATTCTCGCGGGGCTGAAACAAGCTCGAGGTTACGGTTCTTTTTCGTCCGGAAGCTCTGCCATTCGTTGTCGAAAATATAGTCACCCGTCCAGACTTCTTTCTCCACTTTTTCCATACTGTTCCCCGCCTTATTTTCCATCACCTTAATGATCTCTTTCCTGCTGGCAAAATCGAAATCAACCGCCCAGTAGTCTATCCAGTCGCTCCATTTTTTGGTCAACACTTCTTTTGTGACAAGCTCGGTCACTTTATCTTTCGACATTTTGACAACCTGTCCATTTTCCACGATGACCTTGACTCCGCCGGGCCGAAGAGCTTCCATGATTTCACCAGAATCATCTTGATTATAGAAAACAGAAAAGTCGGTAAGCTCAATGGAAAGTTCTTTATTCTTTCCCGCACCTTTGATCACTGGCTTCACTTCTATGAAAGCTACATCGTAGAATTTCACCTGACCTTTTTCCACCGCTTTTTTATCAAAAACTTCTCGAGGAATTATCTTGAAAGCGACATCAACGCCCTGATCTTTATACTGTGAGAAATCGAGTCCCATCTCATAATCAAAGCCGAGAACATCCACTTTGGTAATGTTTTTTTCTTTACATTCGGCCACAATATCCCGTATCAGTTTCGAAGAAACCGGCTCATTGATCGGCCCAACAGCCACCAACCGATCGCGTTTCTTGCCAATAGCATTGACGAAGGATTCCACTGGTTCCGCTTTATAGGCTGAAAGAATAAGTGAGACAAATTCTTTTTCTTTTCTCTCCGCTTGCTTGGCTCTCTCTTCGGCACGCAAGTCATCGTTCGTGGCAAGGAAATTTTGTCGTTCGTATCTGCCGACATTCAAGATCTCAAAAGCTCGGAAATTCTTGCTTTCTTTTTTCATTTCTCTCTGCACACCAATCAATCTTTTTCGCGAAGTATGGATGCCAAATTTCCCCAGATCAGAACCAATCCATTTTCGGCCGAGCTTTTCGGCGACTGCCAATGTCGTACCGGAACCGCAGAAGAAGTCGGCGACAACATCACCCTCATTTGATGATGCTTTAATGATTCTCTCGAGAAGCGTTTCCGGTTTTTGAGTCGGATAATCCAATCTTTCCGTTGCATCAGACTGAATGGACTGAATGTCAGTCCAAACGTCTTCTGGAGTCTTTCCCTCATCCAAATAATAGCGATAGAGTTTTTTCTTTCCTGTACCCCACTTTTCTACGTACTCTCTACCTGCTTCATCCACACCCATTCTCCCTCCATAGTTTTTACCGCTTTTATCTTGCTTGTGGGGAGTAAAAGGTAATCTGACATCTTTTTGATTGAAAAACGGAGTTTTTGATTTTCCATACATAAAAATGGTATTGTGCTTTCTCGCAAAATAATCCTGGCCTTTTCCGCCTTGACTGTAATACCAAATAATTTCGTTGATTTGATTCTCTTTTCCGAAAATTTCATCCATTATCAATCTCATATAACTATTTACTCTATAATCACAATGCACATAAATACTTCCATCCTCCGCCAGCAAATCATGCATCAGTTTCAACCGCTCATAAATCATGGCAATAAAGCTATCAGCGCCTTTGCCCCACGTGTCACGATACGCGATTTCTTCGATGACCGATGGCTTCTTGGTAAAGCTTTCCTCGTCTTCTCCATCGCCGATGTTTATGGGCAAAGAAAAATCAGCACCGACATCAAACGGCGGATCAATGTAAATTAATTTCAGTCCGCCCTGTGCTTCGATCTCTTTGCGAAGCGGGCCATTTTTCAGAGATGAAAGAATCAGCTTGTTATCTCCCCAAATGAGCTTGTTCGTCCAACCGGTTATCTGCCTTCCCGACGTATCAAAAAGACTGTCTTGATTGCCGAACTTTTTGTCGCTTCGCGGCTCGTCTATCTGCTCGATGACTTGGAAAGGCAAGACAACATTCGTCACTTCATTGGTCTTGCCATTCCATAGTAGCTCGACTTCGCGGTCGTCATCGAACAACAAAAAACGATACTTCTCCGGAAGGGGTTTCCCCGCCTCTAAAAATTTTATTGCATCACGTTTTTCGTTATCGGTGAGGCGCATAGATTTATAGGTTATAATTTTTATCGACTAAACCAAAAACGCCCACTGTAGTACCGGAGGAAAGGGTTGAAACTAAATTCGTAGAAATGCGTGCTTGATACTGGACTTCAAGCGCGTGCTGTTGATCGGGTTGATTGATAAGATTCTGTTTATTGGCGATTATCAATATCAATTGACCGGATACTAAAGTCGCTATAGAGACAACCAAATAAACATTACTTGTTTTTGAGCCCGGATTCATATTGAAATCGTAGCACTTTTTTACCAAAATTAAAAGATACGCCTTCCAAGTGATTTCTCTATTTGTTGTTTATCATATAGATTAGCAGTATCAATAATATCTTGAAGAAACTGGCTATCGCTAGCATAGGCAAATTCAGTTGCCCACTTTGGATATTGAATATTTAATTCTAAAATTTTGTCATTATCTCGGTCGTTATCAAACAAAGTTTTTCTTTTTATTTTACCATGTTGAGGTGGATTTCTCGGATAGGTGGTCACTATTAGAATATCTGGTGTCATTGCGAACTGATGCGTTCTCTGCAAGAAGTCAGGCCCATAAAAAAACTTACCAGTCCAATCGGGAAATAGCTCGAGGACAGGATTGTCAGAGGTAATAAATTTTTTGCTGGATTTGGAAATATAAACTAACCACTCTTTCGCAAAAAGTAGATTCCGAAAACCTTCCATTTGACCAATCATCTGCAGATGCGGCGCATTATTGATACTGACTTTATAGTTATCTTTTTCTACTGTCTCAATAATATTTTTCCGTTGCTCATCAGTTATTTTTTGGCCACTGTCTTTTTCGTAGTCTGTAAAAAATCTATCATTAGGCATCATGTGCATATGCATTTTCATCATTTGCTTTGTGATATTTTCATTCATCCTTTTAATTTGTTTTCTCATATATGGACCTCGTAAATACTGTAGCGACATAAAAGTGGAAATAATTAGTTTCTCTTTGTCGGTTATTTGCTCAAAATTAAGGAATTTCTGGGCTGTCTTATCGTATAGCTTAGAGATGTTATCTTCTATTCTACTCAATTCTCTTTCCATTTCTTGACTTACTTCGTCAAGATCATTACGCACACTGTAATAATATTCTTCGTTACAAACACTTTTGGGTGTTCTCGGAATAACAATTTTACGTCGTTCACAGTCCAATATATTCAACTTATCTTCTGCATTTACAAATTGCCTCAAATAGAATTGAGGAACGTAATGCTGATCTTTCGTCGTTTGTTTTTTTGCTTCTTCTGGCACATGAAAAATGTATCATACTGACCTATAAATTAACAATATCTTGCAGTCAAGATTGATAATTGTAAACAGTTTGCTATGCTGGAGATGGAAGTATGCACTAATACCTTATGAGGCGCTTCGGTGTTCCCTCGGAGTATCCGGGGCGTGAGCCGAAGAAAACCACCTTGTGAGACGCTACTTCTAACAAAGAACCCGCTGAGGCGGATTTTTTGTTGCTATTTTTTATTGTCATACAGGACTCGGTCACGGGTATTTTTCTGCTGAAAAATCCCGCGACCCCGGCTCGGCGCCGTCGCGCCTGCGCCTTTCTCGTCTTGCAGGGTCGGCACAGGCAAAACAAAAAGCCAGCCGGAATGGCTGACTTTTTGTTTTGCTGTGG
>CAZQKU010000034.1:0-8144 GCA_964593965.1 uncultured Candidatus Saccharibacteria bacterium
CCTTTGCTAGTATAGGAAATCAAGCTCAACGGAGCTTCTTTAATTTAGTTTGTCAATTTAGCTGTCGTTTTGATTCGCTATTTTGCCCGTCATTTTACACATTTATATATACCCATGTCCCGATCGATTAAAAAAGGACCGTTCGTTGAAGAACGGCTTCTCAAGAAGATTGCTGGAAAAAAGCCTCATGATACGGGGCTTATTAAGACGTGGTATCGCCGTTCCCAGATTGCTCCTGAAATGATTGGCTTTACCTTTGGCGTCTACAACGGCCGGCAACATATCGAAGTTTTGGTCACCGAGGACATGGTTGGACACCGCCTCGGTGAATTTTCGCCTACGAGGAAATTCCTGCGACATGGCGGTAAAATGCAGAAGGAGCTTGAGATGAAGCAGAAGGAATCTGAAATCGCGGCGGCAAAATCAGCAAAAGAAGCGACATCAGCTCCAGCAGCAGGGTCAAAGACAGTCGCGCCAGCAAAATAAAAACCCATGATATCCGCATCACTCAAAAATTATCGCCAGTCGCCTCGCAAGGTTCGCTCCGTGGCGAATTTGGTATGCGGCAAAACGGTAGCTGAAGCTTTGAACATGCTGGCATTCTTGCCGAAGAAAGCTACTGACCCTTTGGCTGGCCTTTTGCGCTCGGCTGTCGCCAATGCCAAGAATAATTTCAATATTGACGGTGATAACCTTTTTATAAAAGAATTACGGGTTGATAGCGGCATTGTTCTCAAGCGTTCCATGCCGGTATCGCGCGGTTCTGCTCATCCCATTCACAAGCGATCGAGCAATGTCCTCGTCACCTTGGCGCCGCTTTCGGAAAAGCCGGTCAAGATGCGCCGCTGGGCACGAGCTACTACTGCCAAGCCGGTCGCGACAAAGTCGAATGTTGAAAGATCTGTCGTAGCCGCCAGTGCCGTAAAAACCGCCACAACGGCAACCAAAAAATAACATGTCACATTCCGTACATCCATATTCACATAGACTGGGTATCATTCGCGACTGGAAGAGTCGCTGGTTCGGCGTGGACAAGCAGTTTCGGACATTCCTCAAGGCGGACATTATTGTTCGTGAATACCTGACCAAAGAATTGCGGCCATTCTATCTTTCTGACATCCAGATTGAGCGCAATCAAAAGGCTCTTCGCATTATTATCCGTTCGTCACGTCCCGGAATGATTGTCGGTCGTGCAGGGGATGGGGTGGTCAAACTCCATGCCAAGTTGATGAAACTTTTGAAGAAAAGAGGCATTGACCTCTCGGGTCAGGAGCTCAAGATTGACATCGAAGAAGTGAGAAATCCCGAGTCGAATGCGGCCATCGTCGCTCTCATGGTCGCCGAAGGCCTCGAGAAGCGCTTACCGTTCCGCCGGGTGATGAAGCAGGCTCTTGAGAAAGTCATGGCCAGTCGCGAAGTGCAGGGTGTGCGTATCAAGCTCTCCGGTCGTTTGGGTGGTGCCGACATGGCCCGCCAGGAAGATCTCAAGAAAGGTCGGATTCCGCTTCAGACCATGCGCGCTGATATTGATTTTATCCGCGAGAAGGCGCACATGACGTACGGCGATATCGGCATCAAGGTCTGGATATACAAAGGCGAAATTTTTGCCAAGGAAGCAAAGGCGGCAACCGTTGCACAGGCTGGTTTTGCTCCGGTATCACGAGGAGGCCGCGAGCGTGTTTCGTAAGTTGCCAAAATTTAAATAAATACCATGTTATTCCCAAAAAAAGTAAAATTCCGCAAATGGCATACCGGCCGCAAGAACGCGAAAAAGCTCGCGGTTGCGGTGGAGACACGCGGTATCAGTCTAGCTTTCGGCTCATTTGGTCTTAAGGCTATGAAATACGGTCGTCTTTCCTCGAATGAAATAGAAGCGGCTCGCAAAGTCATGGCCCGTTATGCCACGAAATCCGGCAAAGTTTGGGTGCGGGTTTTCCCCGATAGGCCATTCACCGAAAAGCCTCCCGAAGTCAAGCTCGGTAAGGGTAAAGGTGATCCTGTCGGCTTCGTTGCGCCAGTCAAAGCGGGACGTATTCTTTTTGAAATTGATGGCGTGGATGACAAAGTCGCCCTCGAAGCTTTACGCAAGGCTGGTACGAAAATTTCCGTCAAGACAAAGATTGTCAGTCGGTCGGGCATCGGTATGGCAATGTAAATTAGCTATATAATGATATTTGTGATATAAACGCATAACAAGATAACGAAAAACATGGAAAAAAAAGCTACAACAACCCCAACAACAGCCTCCGGCAAAAGCCATACGCCCCAGCGCAAAACGCTTTCCGGTGTTGTCGTGTCTGACAAAATGAAGGACACGGTTGTTGTGCTTGTTGAGCGCTATGTCAAGGATGAGAAATATCAGAAATTCATCAATCTTCGCAAGCGCTACAAGGTCCATGATCCAGGCAATACCACAAAGGTCGGCGAAAAGGTGACTATTGAATCATGCCGGCCGATTTCGCGACATAAGGCTTTCAAAATTGCTGGGCAAAGCACAGCTAAAGCCGCATAATTTTATACTACCATGATCCAACCACGCTCAATCGTACGAATAACTGATAACTGCGGCGCCAAAGTCGGTCGTATTTTCAAAGTGCTTGGCAGTTCCAAGAAGCGTTACGCCGAAATCGGTGACCTCGTCATCCTCTCCGTGCAGAAGGCCGAACCTCGCAAAACCATTAAGAAAAAAGACATTCTTCAAGCGGTCGTTGTGCGTCAGCGCAAGCCATTTCGCCGCAAGGATGGTTCGTATGTGCGCTTCGACGAGAATTCAGTGGTCATTTTGGAAAAAGGCAAGAAGGAGCCCATTGCCGGGCGTATTTTTGGCCCGATTCCTCGCGAGCTTGCCGAAAAAGGTTTCCAGACTATCGCTTCGCGGGCGCCGGAGATCGTTTAGCGGAGGGTCGGTAATTTTCGGACACTTCAAATTTCGAACTTCTACATCAAAAATTTTAATCACAATAACATGACCATAAAAAAAGGCGACAATGTAATGATTCTCACAGGCAAATGCAAAGGCATGACCGGCAAAGTCATCAAGTCTTTACCGCGCGAGAGCAAGGTCGTCGTCGAAGGTATGAACATGTTGAAGCGCCACCAGCGACCGCGCAAAGAAGGCCAGAAGGGAACCATTGTTGATAAGGCTATGCCGATACACGTTTCTAATGTGATGCTTGCGGCAGATGTTTCGACCAAAAAGCTTGCGAATGCAAATGCATCTGCAAAAGCGAAAAAATAAAAGAAGGATAAAGATTTTATAAAATTCCATTTTAAATATCATGAAAACGACCACGACCACAACTGCAAAGAATATGAAAGAGCTCGAAAAGGCAACTTTTACTGATCTCAAAGCTAGTTTCGGCTATACAAATCCGATGCAAGCACCGCGCTTGCTCAAAGTCGTGGTTTCGACTGGTATCGGCTCCATCAAAGACAAGAAAAAGATCGAGCTTGTGGCTGACCGTTTGGCCAAAATTACCGGCCAGAAGCCGGCCCTGCGCGGTGCCAAGAAATCCATCGCTTCGTTCAAGGTTCGTATGGGCGATCCCGTCGGCTACCAAGTGACGCTTCGTGGCAAGCGCATGACCGATTTTCTCGATCGACTTGTCCACATTTCTCTGCCTCGCACCAAGGACTTCCGCGGTATCAACCGTACTGCCGCCGACGCTATGGGCAATTACACTCTTGGTATCCGCGAGCACACTATTTTCCCTGAGACTTCCGACGAAGATCTTAAGGATGTTTTTGGTATGGCGGTAACTGTGGTCACTTCATCCAAAGATAAAGTCCAGACTATCGCTTTCCTCGAACATCTTGGTTTTCCTTTCAAGAGGGTTGCAGGCGCGGAAGAGTTGAAAGAAAAGAATGAAGTAAAAAAGGAAGAAAAAAAAGAAAAGAAGGAAGAAAAAGAAAAGGCGGAAAAGAAGGCGGAGAAATAGAAGAAAACAAAAAATAGGCGAGGAAATAGCCGACGTTGTCAACTTACATTTAATTTTTCATCTGCTACACTATTCACATTGGCGCCGAAAGGCAACCGAGATTCCCCGGACATCTCCGCGATGTTCGGGGTTTCGCCTTCTAGAAACATATGACCGATTCGTTGAGTAATACTATCTTTGGTATTTTTATCAAGCATTGTCATGAAGCGCATACATCGTTTCTTATCGAATGCTCGGACATGTGAAAGCACGGCATCTCTTGGCTTTCCGAGCAGGATGAATTCTTGACGAAAATAATCTTTATTTATTCTACTTGATATAGGTACGCCAAAAAATACCTGTTCGTTTATCTTTTTTATCACAATAACAGGACGAAAGAATTCAATACCTTTACCATCGAGTTCCGAGCCGACATTCACACCCAATCGTATAAGCCAAACTGCGCCTTCCTTAAGAAGAATACGCCTCGTATCTCTTTTATCCGTAGCACTTTTTATTTCATGCCAGGTAGTGAAATTTTTTATGTATTTACTATTTTTAACTTCTGTATCTTCCATCTTTATAGCATATCAATCGCCGATAAAATCTCCGTAAAGAAAAGTTAAAATTTTGATGAATTCGACCATCAGAATATAAATAATGTTAAATGTAAACTTGCTTTTAATTTTTCTGTTGATATACTATAGGCACAGTTAGCCCTTTACCGGGCCACGGAGATTCCCCTCAACCGCCTTTGGTGGTTGAGGGGTTTCGGCTTCAATAAGAAGATGTCACCGACTGTTGAATTTGACACCAAATCCGCCCTCTGCTAGTATAGTAAACGTTACATCGAAAAGGCAGGATTCAGCCAGGATAGCAAGAATCACAGACAATAGACCGTTGGAAGCAGGTCGCCGGAATGGCGAAAGCTAACCAACAATTTTCGTTTTTTATGGGCTTTGTTGGTTTTTAGGCAAAAGTTTCTTATTTAAAATGGCAAAAACATCAGTAAAAGCACGAGCCGCACGCAAGCCGAAATTCAAGTCGCGCGTTGTTCGACGTTGCTTCCGATGTGGTCGAAAGAATGGTTATATGAGGGATTTCGACTTGTGCCGCATTTGTTTCCGAGAATTCGCCAACGAAGGCGTCATTCCGGGGATTAAGAAGTCGTCATGGTAATATCCGACCATCATTTCGCTAATTATCCCGTCAAAAAATAACATGGTAACCGACCCAATCGCAGATTTCATAACCCGCATCAACAATGCCAGCGCCGCCAAGAAAGCGTCGGTGTCAATGCCGTATTCGACCCTCAAGGAATCCATCGCCCATGTTCTCAACAAAGCCGGCTACGTCAAGACGGTCGAGAGCAAAGGCAAAAAAATAGTCAAGACTCTCGAAGTCGAGCTCGCCTACATTCCTGCGCCGGCAAGCTCCGGAGCGAATGTCGTCGGCGAACCGGTCGTCCACGGCGTGGATCGCGTGTCGAAGCCTTCGCGACGCATATATCAGAAGGCCAAGGACATTCGGCCGTTCAAGAACGGTTTCGGCAACGTCGTGCTATCAACGCCGAAGGGTATTATGCTCGACGTTGATGCGCGCAAGCAAAAGGTCGGCGGCGAGGTGCTGTTCAAGATTTGGTAGAAACGAGCGATAATTTTAAAATAAAAACATGTCACGCATCGGCAAAAGAATACTGAATATCCCCGAGAAAACCACGGCCACCATCGCCGCAGGCGTTTTCAGCGTCAAAGGTCCGCTTGGCGAACTGACTCGTACGTTCAAACCGGAGATTAAGATAAAAATCGCTGGGAACGACATAACTCTCACACCGACACGCAATAGTCTTGAGCTTCAGGCTCTGTGGGGTACATACTCGGCCCATATTTTGAATATGTTGAACGGCGTTAACAAAGTTTTTGAGAAAAAGCTCATTGTCGAAGGCATCGGTTTCAAATCTGACGTCAAAGGCAAGTCACTTGATATGGCTCTCGGCTTTTCTCATCCGGTCAATATGGCTATTCCCGACGGGCTTAAAGTGACGGCGGAAAAGAACATCATCACGGTTTCCGGTATTGATGTGGAAAAGGTCGGCCAGTTCGTGGCCCAAGTGCGGGCGATGAAGAAACCGGAGCCATATAAGGGCAAAGGTATCCGTTACGACGGGGAAGTCATCCGCCGCAAGCAGGGCAAGAAGTCAGTTTAAAATTAAAATAAAACCATGAGCACTGCAAAAACAAAAATAGAAAAAATCGCCCGACGCCACAAGCGTATTCGTTCGACTATTTCTGGTACAGCGGCACGACCGCGGCTTTCGGTTTTCCGTTCGAACAAGGGCATTTATACCCAAATCATCAACGATGAAAAGGGTCATACGCTCGTAGCGGCTCATTCGGCGGATGCAGAAACGGCCGGCGTCGAGCTTGCAAAGAAAGCCAAAGCTCTTAAGATTACCAAGGTTGTCTTTGATCGCGGCGGTTATTTGTATGCTGGCAAGATCAAGGCGGTGGCCGATGCGGCGCGCAAAGGGGGACTTATATTTTAATAAACCTGTCAAAAATTAACTATGGAAAACGATACTGTAAAAATTGATACGACTCCTGTGACACCAACAACTGCTACTCCGGCTGTCGTTGTTCCTGTTGAAGCTCCTCGCAATGATCGCCGCGGTCCTGGCGGTCAGGGTGGAATGGGCGGTGGTCAGGGCGGTCGTCGCCCATCACGTCGTCCGGAACGTTCCGGTCGCGAGCGCATCAAGCCGGAATTCGATACCAAGATCATCAATATTCGCCGCGTTACCCGCGTGGCCGCCGGTGGCCGCCGTTTTAGCTTCAGCGTGGCTGTTGTTTCTGGCGACAAGAAGGGAAGGGTCGGCGTCGGGCTTGGCAAAGCCGGCGACACGTCGCTTGCTATTGAAAAAGCCACCCGTAATGCCAAAAAAAATATGTTCAAAGTGCCGCTTCTGCCGACGATGTCCATCTCTCACGCTGTTGAAGCAAAATATTCAAGCGCCGTCGTCACCGTCATGCCAGCCAAAGGCCGCGGGGTGGTGGCGGGTAGTGCGGTGCGAAACGTCATCGAGCTTGCCGGTATCAAAGACATCGTCGCCAAGCTCCGTTCCGGCAGTAAAAACAAGCTCAACATCGCCCGGGCGACGGTTATGGCCCTTGGTCAGTTGAGTACGACAGGGAAGCCTGCGCGGTTTGCCAATCGGGCGGCAAAGGTCATTGAGCCTACTGCGTCAGCCGCCTCCGTTTCAAAATAATTTTCAAAAATTTCTTTAATTTCAACCCCCATGCAAGCTCACAACGTACAACCAATTCACAAGAACACGCCGACTATGATCGTTGGTCGCGGTGGTCATCGTGGCAAGACTTCTGGCCGTGGCGGCAAAGGTCAGACCGCCCGCGCCGGCAACAAGCGCCGCCCGGAACTTCGTGATTTCATCAAGCGGATTCCGAAATTGCGCGGCCGCGGTAAGAGTTCGTTCAAGTCATTCGCCGTTAAGCCATGGACGGTTTCCATTAGCCAGATCGAAAAGACGTTCAAGGACGGCGATACCGTGACGCCGAAGACTCTCATTGAAAAAGGTTTGGTCAAAATGGTCTTGGGTAAAATTCCTGCGGTAAAAATTCTCCATGGTAAAGTCTCGGCACATACTACTGCGAGTGCAAGCGTCGGTGTTATTCTTTCGAGAAAAATAATCGTTTCAGATTGTCTTGTTTCTGTCGCAGTCAAAAGTGCCATAGAAAAAGCCGGCGGTTCTGTTACACTTATGAAAGCCAGTTAATCAATTTTCATGAACACTTTTATCGAAAAAATGAAGACCACGTTCACCGATCCGATCATGAGGAAGAGGATCGGTTTTACCTTGGGTGCGTTGGTTATGTTCCGCCTTCTTGCCGCTATTCCTATTCCCGGCATCAACGCCGTTTCTTTGGCGAAATTCCTCGCCGGTAACCAGCTCATCGGCCTTTTTAATATTTTCTCCGGCGGCGGTATATCGAATTTTTCCATCGTCATGCTCGGCGTCGGCCCGTATATCACCGCTTCCATTATCATGCAGTTGCTGACCATGATGTCGCCGCAGTTGAAGTCACTTTTCCAGGAAGAAGGCGAGCGCGGCCGGCTCAAGCTCTCTCAATATTCGCGTTTGCTTGCGGTGCCGCTGGCTCTCATCCAATCTCTCGGCTTTATCAAGCTTCTCCAAAGCCAAAATGTTCTCGG
>CAZQKU010000035.1:0-8110 GCA_964593965.1 uncultured Candidatus Saccharibacteria bacterium
CCGTCCTGGGAATTTTTCTTGACATTGAGCTTCATACCCGACAGGAGCTTGATGCGAGCGAGAACAAGATCGTACGTCTCCTTGTCAAAATCAACAATATTGACCAAGACTCCGTCGAGACGATAGCGGACATGGATAAAGGTCTCTTCCGGCTCAATGTGAATGTCGGAGGCATTTGTTCCTAAAGCGCCGGCGAGGATGGTTTCAAGAATGCGGGATACGCGGTAGCTTTTCTTTTGGCCAAGGGTTTCTTTGAGGATAGTCACGATGTCGGTGAGACTTTTTGCCTTAGACACAATGTCGGATATTTCCGCACTCGAAACACTCAAGGAACCAGATTCGGTTTCGGTGGCGAAAGAGAGATCTTTATAATTAGTCCAAGCTTTCTCGAGGCTTTCTGTCGAAGTGATGTATATGGTGGGAATATAACCTTTTGTTTTTAAGTCGTCGATGAGAGCAACAGTCTTTTCCGCTTCAGGTTCGCGCACGGCCACTTTTATCTTCTTATCTTTCAGGTCGAAAGCGGCGGCTTTACCTTCACGAGCGGTCGGTTCGGTGATGAGACGCAGGGCATCGCTATTTATCGACGTAACCGAAAGGTCAACATATTCAATGCCGTATTTGGTCGCCAGAAATTGAACAAGTTCTTCTTCCTCTTTATGCAGGAGATCACCGACTTTTCGGTTCTGTTTGTCTTCGTCGAATTGGATCATGGAATAAGTATAGCATTGGAATGGTTTTAAGGTACAATATGCGGATGAAAATCATCAGTTATTCGTCTCAAGAAACAAGCCTTTTTGCCGAAAGTTTTATTGCAAAAATAAAAAATAGAGTCGTCCATGCAATGGTTATTGGCCTCTATGGAGACCTTGGTTCAGGTAAGACCACTTTTACTCAAGCTGTGGCGAAAGCTTTGGGTATCGAGACAATAGTGACCAGTCCGACATTTGTTATAGAGAAAATATACAAAATAGACAAAGATAAGATGGATACAAAAAAAATAGAAGCTCGTCACAAGCAATCAACAGCTTTTACACACCTTATACACATTGATGCCTATCGTTTGGAAAAAAGTGATGAATTGGTGAGACTTGGCTGGAATGAAATCATTGCTGATCGAACCAATCTGGTTCTCATCGAATGGCCTGAAAAAGTGATAGATATAATGCCCGATGATCATGTCAAACTGAAGTTTACTTTTATAGACGAAACGACGCGGGTTATAGAAGTGTTACAATAGGGTTATGTCCGAAAAGACCGAAAAAAACCAAAGCAATAAGACAGTCAGTCAAACCAAGCGTCTCATTCTTCTCGATGCTCACGCCATTCTTCATCGGGCATATCACGCTTTGCCGGATTTTGTTTCGTCGAAAGGTGAGCCGACCGGAGGGCTTTACGGTGTTTCGACTATGCTTTTAAAGATCATCGCTGATCTCAAACCAGACTATATCGTGGCCTGTTATGATTTACCGGGACCGACCTATCGTCATGATGTCTATAAGGATTACAAAGCCGGCCGTAAGAAAGCAGACCCCGCGCTTGTCTCGCAAATGAAGCGTTCCCGTGACCTTTTTACCGTATTTGGTATACCGATATACGACAAGCCAGGTTTCGAGGCGGACGATATGTTGGGGACGATCGTGGAAAAGATAAAAAACAGCAATGCAGAAAATGATAAGGATGACAGCATCGGCAAAAATATTGATATTATTATTGCTTCGGGCGATATGGATACGCTCCAGCTCGTGGATGATAAGAAAGTTCAAGTCTATACTTTGAAAAAAGGCATCAATGATACGATTCTCTATGACGAGGATGCCGTGTGCGATCGTTTTGGTTTCGGACCGGAACTTTTGCCGGATTATAAAGGTCTGCGCGGAGATCCATCCGACAACATTATTGGCATTGCCGGTATCGGCGAGAAGACGGCTACTATTTTGATCAAGACGTTTGGTACGATTGAGGATATATATAAAGCTCTGGCGAAAGAAAGACCTTCAGGTTCAAAAAAGAAAAATGCTACTGCGGGCTATGAGAGTTTTAAGGACGTGGGTATTACTGATCGTATCATCAGTCTGTTGAATGACGGTCAGGAAGAAGCGGAATTCAGCAAAATGCTCGCCACTATTCGCCGCGATGCGCCGATTGATTTCAAATTGCCCGAGCAGACATTCCGTGACGCTCTTGATGTGGCCAACGTCAAAGCTTTTTTCACCGAGCTCGATTTCCGTACGTTGGGTGCACGACTTGATCAGGTGATTGCGGGGAAAGTGACAGGGAAGACTACCACGATCGTCAAAGATAAAGAAAATAACACGTTATCAAAAAAAATTGATCCGTTGGAATTGGAAAAAACTGCTATCGCTGTGTGGTTGGTTAAGTCAGACCTTACCAATCCTTCTCTTGAAGATATATATAATTTTACCGGCCTCACCGGAGAACATGAAGGTGATTTTGAAAAAGCCCGCGAGATTATTTTTGCCGAGCTCGAAAAGCGTCAGGTGAAAAAAGTCTATGACGATATCGAACTGCCGCTTATTCCTGTCGTGGAAAAGATGAAAAAGCGCGGTATACGAATAGATGTTGAGTACTTACGTTCCTTGAGCACAGAATATCACGCCGAATCAAACAAGCTTGAGAAAAAAATCTGGGATATCGCCGGCGTCGAATTCAACATCAGTTCGCCGAAACAGCTCGGTGAAGTGCTCTTTGATAAGCTTGGTCTGGTGGTGAAAAATGCCAAAAAGACCGGCGGTGGAGCGCGTTCGACCAAAGAATCGGAGCTAGCCAAGATTGCCGAAATGGCGGATGGTGGCGCTGACACGGATCCAACAGGCTATGCCCATATTGCCAAGCTCATTCTCGACTATCGCGAACTGCAAAAATTGCTTGGCACGTATATAGATACCATTCCGACGCAGGTGGATACGGACAATCGTCTTCACGGAACGCTTGTCCAGGCAGGCACGACCACCGGCAGGATGTCATCCATCAATCCGAATCTTCAGAATATTCCGATCAAGACGGAGCTAGGGAAAAGGATACGACAGGCTTTTGTGGCCGATCGTGGTAATGGCGGTAACTTTGTTCTCGCTTCCTTCGACTATTCACAGATCGAGCTTCGTGTGGCCGCTTTTCTTTCCGGCGATAAACGGCTCATTGAGATTTTTAAGAATGGGGGAGACGTCCATAGCGCCGTGGCGTCGGCTGTTTTTGGAGTTCCCGAGGAAAAGGTTGATCGCGAAATGCGCCGTCGGGCCAAAGTCATAAATTTCGGCGTGATGTACGGCATGGGGGTGAATGCTCTACGAGCCAATCTCGGCACCGATCGCGCTTCAGCCCAACAATTCTACAATGATTATTTCAAAACTTTCTCCGGCCTCGCCGAATATCTTGATCAGGTCAAAGCCGAAACAGCCCGTCGCGGGTATACTGAAACTTTTTTCGGTCGGCGGCGATATTTTGAGGGTATCACGTCAAAATTGCCTTTCATCCGAGCTATGGCCGAGCGTATGGCCATCAATGCGCCGATTCAAGGTACTGAAGCCGACATTATCAAGCTGGCCATGATTGAGGTCAATACATATATTGAAAAGGAAGGACTCGGTGCTGATGTTTTTATGTTGCTCCAAGTGCATGATGAGCTTCTATTCGAGATCTGTGAAGGTAAGGTCGAAGCGGTCGCGCCGAAGATCAAGGCCATCATGGAGAATGTCATTGATCCGGCCAAGACGAAGGGTGTAAAATGTGTGGCCGAATATGCTGTCGGAAATAATTGGAGCGAGATATGATTTACTTTTTATACGGTGACAATTCGGAGGAGAGCCGTCGGGCGGTGAACAAGAAAGCTTCGGCTTTGGCGGCGGAGCTCATCAAGAAAAAACCGGATGCCAGCCTTTTTACTTTGACGACTGAGAATTGGAATGAGGCGGCTATTGATGAGTATACCGGTAGCCAGGGGCTCTTTGAACGTAAATACATTGTGCTGATGAAAGGTATTTTGTCGGCAGGCGATGAGGGAAGAAATAGCGGGAATAAAGATCATGCGAAGCATACGGAGCGCAAAGAACTTTTTCTGGAAAAGATTGACCTTTTTGCCGCTTCGCCGAATATTTTCATCATGGCCGAAAGCGGTATTGATAAGGCAAGTCTAAAGAAGATAGAGAAAAAAGCCGAAAAAGTTCAGGAAATCAAAGGGTCAGTTGTTGGTAGCGTAACTGGTGGTGCTTATGTTGCCGAAAGGACGACGGACGGAAGAAATGCACGAGATTTAAAAATTTTCGATCTCGCCGATGCTCTCGGTGACCGCGACAAGAAGAAACTCTGGATTCTCTATCGCCACGCCATTGATGCGGGTAAAGTTCCCGAAGAAATCCATGGCATATTTTTTTGGCAGGTCAAATCCATGATCCTCGCTTCGCGGTCTACGTCCGCCGCTCTCGCTGGTCTCAAGCCTTTTGTCTACAGTAAATCGAAACGCTATGCCGAGCGATTCACGTCGGCCGAGCTTGCCCATATCCTTGAGCGGTTGGTTTCCATCTATCATGACGCTCACCGTAGCTTACATGATTTTGAGACAGATCTGGAGATTTTTATTCTACAGGATATTTGATAGCAGGTCGAGATCCTTTCGTGAAGGCGCATTTATTCTGAAAGCATTTTTTAGAAGCGTACCACTGTATGGGTAATGAGAGACGTCATTGACTAAGATTTTACTCTCGTTCAAGCGGGATATAATGTGCAAATAATTCGGATCTGTACAGATAAGAAAGTTGGTGTCGGTTCTATAGCACCGGATTCCTCGAGTGGAAAGTACTTTATAGAGTTCATCTTTTATTTTCTTTTGTTCCTGTATTTTTTTCTTGAAGTAGGGAATTTCACCAAGGACGGTAATGCCGGCATGGACGGCGCAATGGTTGACGCTCCATGTTAGTTTGAGCTTATCCATCTCATGAAGTATTTCCGGATCGGCAATAACATATCCAAGCCGTATGCCAGACAAACCAAATGCCTTTGAGAATGTCCTTAGAATAATAAGATTCTTATATTCCGAGAGGTATTGAGTTGCATCTACATCTGAATATTCGAGGTAGGCTTCGTCAACAATGAGCGGAATATCCAACTTTTTTGTCTTCCGTAAAAGCTCGACGAATTCATTTTCCGGTATGGAGTTTCCGAGGGGATTGTTCGGATTGCACAGTATCAGACCTTTCACACCCGCTTTCAGAGATTTCAAAGTCTCTTTAAGGGGAAATATATACTGGCCGTTTTCTTCGGTGTATAAGACTTCGGTGATCTTTACTTCTTTGATCTTCAGGAAATGATAATAGATGAAAAATATGGGTGATGGGACGATAACGGTATCTCCTTTAGTAAAAAAGAGATCGAGTATGAGTTGGATTCCATGATCGGAACCATTCGTCAAAGATATACATTCTTCAGGAACGCCGGCATATCGCGCTACCAAGGGCGTCAATTCCTGATATTCCGGATACGAGCTTGTGGTGAAGGCATCGAATTGCCGTATCTTTTTCATCAATTTTCCATTCAGAACAGAATAATTTTCATTCAGATCAAGCTTGATACAGCCCTTGCGATGTATCGGTGGCTCATAGGACGTGGCAGTGAGGATGGATTGTTTGATCAAGCGTTTGATACTCATGATTTTATGATCGCATAATAAGATTATATAGTATCATACTTGTCTGTGCCCCTAGTTGGAATCGGTCACGGATAATTTCTTCGCCACCGCTCGGAAATTTCCGCGACCTCGCCTCGCGGCTCGTCCTACTGGACTCGCATCCGCTCCGGCTTTCGATTCCAACTGGTCTGAATCAGCGACACAAAAAAACACAGGGAAGCCTGTGTCTTTTTGCGTCGTGTGCGCCTTGTTACATGACGTTAGAACCGAAATCATGAGAATTCCAGAAATATCGCCGTTTGAAGTGGTGAGATCGTGGTAATATAGCAATATTTTAAGGGGTATTTTTACGTTCATTAACGTCACGCCTTGACTTTTTACAATTTATATACATACTATTCTCAGGTTTAACAAACAAAATCGTACTTTTACAAAAGGAGTCAGTATGAACAATATATTTCAGAGCGCAGTGGAGGTCAGGCAGACTTTGCCGCGCGGCAAAAAATTCACGTTGGTCGGAGGCTGTTTCGATCTCATTCACGTCGGGCACGTCCATCTGTTGGAGTATGCGGCTTCTCTCGAAGAGTTGCTCGTGGTCGCAGTACTTTCGGATTCATATACTCAAAAGTATAAGGATCCGTTACGGCCGGTAATTAATCAGAAACAAAGACTGAAAATGATCGCAAGCATTCGATGTGTTGATTTCTCCTACATATCCAATGTCAGCCCCAACGGCCTTGAAACACTTGGCTTGTTGAAACCGCATAGCGTCGTGTTCGACGAAGAATCAAGAAATACGGAAAAGATGAGACAGCGAATGGAAAATATCGAGTCTGCATCGCCTCATACCAAAGTCATATTTTTACCCCGCTACAACGAGGAGGAAATATCAACAGGTCGCATTATCAGCAGGATCAGAGCGGCCACTACTTCTGAATGAAGCTCTGAGCGCGCTTGATAAAAAGGGAATCGCGAAGAATGTTAAAGCAGGTGTTGTAGAATTTTACTTCGCCTGCTCTGACTTTTTCTTCTTGAAGCGCGAATAGTGTAATTGCTTCAGGCATGGAAAGCCATTTCACGTACGCACCGATGTCAGCTTCGCTCTCCGTGAGTTTTGCGGTTCCTTGCGAGATGGCTTTGGCAGAATATCCGTAGCTGATGCAATGCTTGATGTCACGGGCGCGGAAATCTTCCGTTATGCCGAGAGCTTCTTGAAGCTCGATATGGCAGCCTGTTTCCTCCTGACATTCGCGTTTTGTTCCTTCGATGACAGACTCGCCCTCCTCTATTCCGCCGCCGGGCAACAGGAAAAAATCGTTCACTTTGTTACCAATTAGAGCAATCTCGTTCTTTTCGTTGAAGAGAACGACTTTGCCGGTTGGACGATCTTTCCATACGACATCGGTCGTATCTGGTGCGTCGGGAAAGATATCCTTGTCACGCAATACCATGAGTGCTCCGTTGTTTTTCGGGGTATCTCCAATGTTCATTACACCAAGTCTACTTCACAACGCAAAAAAAACCAATAGAACCAATAGAAAGGATAGTATGGCAAATCAGATAATTATTTGCAGACACGCAGAATCCGTCGAAGATGTGGACAAGAATGTTTACGACGTGCTGAGTGATCTTGAAATTCCGCTTACCGAGAAAGGGATCCGGCAGGCTCAGGATTTCGGCGCGATGCTGGGTCAGCTTTTGAAGAGCAGCAACCGCGTAAATTTCTACACGTCTCCCGGAGTCAGAAACATGCAGACGCTTAAAATCGTCCTGCCGAGACTGCCTGATACGCTAAACGTCCATGTGGAAATTTAACCGCTCATCGTCAAACAGAATTGGGGCACAATCACTGCCGAAAACAGACCTGTGATCGAGGCCGAGCGCTATAAGACCGGAGTCCTGCGGTACACATTTCCTACAGGGGAAAGCGCTGCCAGTTTGATTAGCAGATTGAGGACCTTTACGGAAAAAATGTTCGCGGTGCAGAAAGAGACGGAAAATGACATCGTCGTTTTTTCTCACGGTTTTGAATTCCGGGTTTTGCTCATGATCATCATGGGTTGGGACGAGAAACTTTTTGAGTCATTTAGCAATCTCGGCAACTGCGAGTACCGTGTTCTTGCAAAAACTGGCGACAGACAGTACGGCTTGAACAAGCCTCTCAAGAAGCATGGCCTTCTCATCACGCGTCTTCAAAAAGTTCAGTAAATTGTCTCTTACTCCTTGTCATTACCCACAAGCCTGCAACTAAACATTGTCGGGCTTTTTTAATTGGATACTTTCATCATGATAGAAATGTTTCCAACCGATCAGCATCCTGTCTACAATCAAGTTATTACGCTGTGAGCAAACACATTTATACACTGCGGGGTCGAAAGATTCTGTAGTTTTTTATTTTTTATGAAAGTTCTAATTTCAATAAGGGTGTCAAAAATAACCCTTGAAAAATATGGAGATTTTGACCTGTGC
>CAZQKU010000036.1:0-7768 GCA_964593965.1 uncultured Candidatus Saccharibacteria bacterium
GCATCAAGCTCCTGTCGGGTATGAAGCTCAATGTCAAGAAAAATTCCCAGGACGGCCGCTTCAGCGTGACTATTGGTGAAGATGATATTGAAATCCGCACGTCGGTCTTACCGGGCGCGTATGATGAATCAGTCGTCATGAGGCTCCTCAATCCAAAAAGTATCAGCGTGCCGCTCGAGAATCTCGGCATTCCAGAAAAACTGCTCAAGATATTGCTCAAGGAAATAGACAGGCCAAACGGCATGATCCTGACCACAGGACCTACTGGCTCCGGCAAAACCACCACTTTGTATGCCTTTTTGAAAAAGGTTCGCGATCCAGGCATAAAAATCATCACCATTGAGGATCCGATCGAATACCATCTGCCCGGCGTCGTCCAGACTCAGGTCAACGATAAAGGCTATACCTTCCTCGAAGGTTTGCGCGCCGCTGTCCGTCAAGACCCCGACATTATCATGGTCGGTGAAATCCGTGATGAAGAAACCGCCGCTATAGCCATAAATTCGGCCCTCACGGGTCACCTTGTTTTCTCCACCCTCCACACCAATGACGCCGCCGGCACCTTCCCTCGTCTCATTGACCTCAAAATCAATCCGAAAATAATTTCCTCCGCTCTGACTATCGCTCTTGCCCAGCGCCTTGTCCGCAAGCTCTGTCCATTGTGTAAAAAAGAGGTGCCGCTTGAGGGCGAAGATAAAAAAGAAGTGAATGATGTTATCGCCACCATTTTTGATAAAAATGAAGTACCGACACAAGCGCAAGAAGGGTCAACACCCGGCCAGCCAGGAATCTATACAAAAATCTGGCAGGCTGTCGGTTGTGATAAATGCAATAAAACCGGCTATAAAGGCCGTATCGGCATATATGAAGGTATTATGGTCGGCGATCCCGTCATGGAAAAAATTGTTTCAATCAGCTCAAGTGATCGTGAGATAGCGGCGGCGGCGGCGCCACAAGGCATTCTGACTATGTTGCAAGACGGCATTATCAAGGTAGTGCAAGGAGTGACTTCGATAGAAGAGCTTCGGCGAGTTATTGATGTGGATTCGACGATATGACAAATCGAGGTGGTCACGAACTGTGACCACCACACGAGTAACCTATATCAATTTTTGCACTTTTTCTACATGAGAATAAAGTACTTTTAACTGACGAAAGTTGGCCATATTTTTGGTATATTTACACTTTCATTCTCATGTAGAAAAAGTGCAAAGAATAAACAGTTTAAACCAGTCATACATCACAACTGGTTTATGCAGACCAAAGATAAAGTCAATACGAACCGCGAAATCAGCTCTGTCAATTGAACTTTTAAAAAGAGGGTGTACTATAGGAGCGGGACGGAAACAAAAAAATTGACGCAGGCTTCTGAGAAAAAATCGAGTGCACAAATCTCTAAGCAATACTTTCAATGCGATCATCAAAAGCGAAACATAGCTTCAAGGATAACCCCCGTACGCGCGCACAAGGCGTGCAACCAGAATGTCCTCGACACTATGTCAGATAGGCGTCCTAAAACGCTATATTGCTTAGAGATTTATGAACTTGATTCGACTACCATCCTAGCATATAATATATTTTATGTCAAGCAAATCAGACCAACCCGCTGAAACACAATACTTAGACCAAACTCTTCGTCCGAGTCGCTGGAGTGACTATATTGGTCAGAAAAATATCAAAGATAACCTCCATATTCTCTTGACCGCCGCGTCACAGCGCAAACATCCGCCTGAGCACATCCTCTTTTATGGGCCGCCAGGACTCGGTAAGACCACTCTGGCTCATCTCATCGCCAAAGAGACGGAAGCTCAAATGAAAGTGACCTCCGGTCCGGCAATACTAAAAGTCGGCGACCTCGCCGCTATTCTTACCAATCTCTCACCAGGAGATATTCTCTTTATAGATGAAATCCACCGCTTGAACAAAGCCATCGAAGAAATCCTCTACCCTGCCATGGAATCGGGCAAACTCGACATCATCATTGGCAAAGGCCCTTCGGCCCGTACTATTCAGCTTGACCTGCCGCAATTCACCTTGATTGGCGCCACTACCCGCATTGCCATGATCTCTTCGCCCCTACGGTCACGCTTTTCCGGAGGGGTTTTTAAGCTTGAGTTTTATAGTCAAGAAGAGATACAAGACATCATTAATCGCTCGGCCAAAATCCTCGGCATCAGCATAGCACCGCAGGCGTCACAAGAGATCGCTCGTCGTAGCCGTTATACACCGCGGACGGCGAATTATTTCCTCAAACGATGCCGGGATTTCGCTGAAGTGCATGGCGATGGAAAAACGAGTACTAATGAGAAGACAAAAGGTTCCACCATCGGCGCAGTCCTGACCAAAGAAAGCGTTGAGAAAGCCCTCGCCATGCTCGGTATTGATATTCTTGGTTTAAATAGCGCCGATCGAAATATTCTCAAAGTAATGATTGAAAAATTCAGCGGCGGTCCCGTCGGTCTCAATACTCTCGGTGCCGCCCTTTCCGAAGAACAGGCAACCATCGAGGATGTCTATGAGCCGTATCTGATACAGCTGGGACTTCTTGAGAGAACGCCACGAGGTAGAACTGTCACTGATAAAGCGTATAGACATTTAGACAAAAAAACCTTATGAATAGATAGTGTGATCTCCAATAGTTAGCACAACAACTTCTGTTTTTGATTGATAGATAAAAACTATACGATATTTGTAGTTCACAGAAAAGCTCCATCTGCCGGCGAGTCGTCCATGCAATTTGTGTACTTTGAGTGATCGATGATTCTTTTCATTTTTAAATAATTCTATTTTTTCAAACGCTTCATCAATAAGCTCGGTCTCAAGACTTTTGAGTTGTCGCACAAAAGATGGCTTGTAATAGAGCGTCATCATACATTCAGTCAGAAATAAGTTACAATAAATTATTAAAACTTTTTCATCAAATCATGGAGGTTACCTTTCACGTTTGGCTCCTGCTCTGCCTTCAACACAGCAAAAACAGCCTCTTCTTCGGCAAGACGAGTGAGAGCCTTCCGCACAACATCAGCTTTGTTGGATGCTTGGCCGCTTTTGACCATCTTTTGGACAAATTTTTCTAAATGAGCTGGAATGGGTACTGATAAAGTAGTCATAGTTTTTATTGATTATATGATAATTAAGTATGATAATATCATATACTATAGCAATCCCAAAGTCAAAATTTGGGATACGGTTGCACAATATCATTTTTCCTCAATCTAATTCGAGACTATTCATCTCCTTCATCGTAGCACTTCCAAAATAACCTGTCCCTTTAGTCAATCCATACGGAGCAAGGATCTCTGCAGCATAGGCGTTCTGGAAGCGGATGACGGCGGCAGAAGTAGCCGGTCCGAAGTAATCGGTTTCGTGTCCAGAAGAACCATTACCGGTAGTAGCTACAAGGAAACCGTGAGTATTCAAAAATATCTGAAGATTCTTGACTTCAGAATTGAACATACCAAGTTTCAAAGGTGTGACAAACAGAGACAGAGTGGCAGTAGATGATACTGCAGCGGATGATGGTGGATTGGATATTGTCGGTTGACTCGATGGTGGTGGATTTGAAAGAGTGTTCAGTGCCGTCCGAGTTCTATGACCGACAAGTCCATAGCCTGGAGTAGTCGAACAGACGGCAAGAGTACTGCATTGGAAACGTTCTACCGCCAGAAGAGTGGCGGGGCCGAAATAATCGGTCTCGTGTTCAGAGGAACCGTTGCCGGCAACGGCTACGGTGAAGCCATTATTGTTCAAGATTTCCTGAAGAATCTTCACTTGCGGATCAATACTGCCAAGAGAAAGGGATTGCGTAAGAACGGCATTTGATGATGTGATAAATGATGATGAACCAGAAAGCGGAGTACACGTGAATCCTGTAGGACAACCGATGACGGAAGCGGAAGGAATGGTAAGAGGAGCGATGTTGACAACAGGACTGGTGGTGGTTCCAATAACAAAATCAACACCAATAGTAGTGGCTGAAGTGAGAATAACGGTACAGGTACTGGTGGCGATAGAAGTACAACCTGTCCATGAAGCAAGAGAGGAACCCTTCGTCGATGATGCAATCAAAACGACTGTCGAACCACTGGGAAATGAACCGACGCAGTCAAGACCGCAGGATATGGAAGATGGAGATGAGGTGGTGGTACCGAATCCGTTACCTTGCTTGTGTACGGTAAGGGTGAGATACGAGGTGCCTCCCCCACCTCCTCCACCACTACAACAACTACCCCCACTTGGAGGAATGACAACAGCCGTAAAAGTGGCAGAAACGGACATACCTGAAGTCAGGGTGAGACTGCAGGTTGTTTGGGTACCTGAACAGTTTCCTCCCCATGAGGAGAAGGTGTAACCTGACGCGGGAGTTTCAGTCAGGGTGACGACAGTACCGGTAGCAAATGCGGATGAACAGGTTCCTCCGCAGGAAATGGAGCCGTCGGATGAGGTGATGGTACCGTTTGAGGGAGGGGTGATGGAGATAGTGTAGGTGTTGGATGGAGCGGTGGTAAAGGTAGCATCACTCGTAGTGGCTGTATTGTTGGAATAGTCGGTGGACATGACTTGGTAATGGTATGTGGTGCTGGGGATCAGGCCGGTCAATGCCTGGGAATGGACGGTAGAGGGGGATAGAAGGCCTGTGCTGCTGGCGTAGGACTTGTTCAGGCCATAGTTCACTACAGTAGTGGCCGGTTCATCGGTGGCCCAGGAGACGACGGCGCTGTTCGAGGAGATGCTCGATGTGGACACGGAAGTGATGGCCGGCGGAGCGGTAGTGATGATGGTGGGAGCGGTATATGACACGGAAGTGGTGGTGGCTCCGTTGCCGTTCACGTCGTCGGTGACCGCGAGAGGGGTCATGTCAGGGAGATCGACGATCATCGTGGCTCCGTTGCCTGAAGCGGTAGAGGGGTTGAAAGAGATGACATCGGTGCCGGAATTGTCCGTCACGCTGGCTGTGTCGCCGGCGGTGCCTACGGGGACGATATGGATCGTCGAAGTCGACACGCCCGGAGGCACCGGGTATATCACGGTCATGATATGGAAAGAAGTCGATGGAGTGGCGTTGGAGGTCCAGATGGCGTGAGCGCGGGGCAAAGATTCTCCGGTCACGGACGGGTTGAGGCTCAAACTTGGATCGTAATTCTCCGAGGAAACGATCGGGTTGGCGAATACTTGGGCGCCGGTCTGGTCTTGGATATTGAGCGTGGCAGGGGCGTTGATGTACTGGACTTCCACGGTAGTCGTCGGAACAGTCTTTGAATAGTCGTAGTAGTCGGAAAGCCAAGTCTGTGATCCTAGATAACTCTGTATATTGCTGGTATAACTGAATCCTCCGGTTGTCGTGGTGTATGTCGTAGAAGCTGTATTTTCGAGAATGTGATACAGCGAGGTGAATGTGGCTGGCTGTTGTGAGGCGAAGTCATCATAGATGACGAAGTATTTGTTCTTGACGAACAAAATATGGCGCTCTACTTTCTGCAAGCCGATCGATGAAAGCGGCCCTCCATTGTATGCTGACCCGAATACAGTATCGCCGGTATTCTTGCAAGCATTGCTCGTGCTCGTCGGATATGAGTTCGTCCCATCCGCGGCCATATAGGCATAGTCGGTAGTTGTTGCATATGCATAGATGCGATTGTAGAACGTATGAACAGGATTAGTAGTACCACAAGTACCCAGTCCATTGACCAGAAGCGAATAGGAGGCTATCGGCGTCTTCTCATACGCGTCATTGCTATTATATATTCCCCCAGCGTCAGTGATAGCGGTCCCGTATGCCCACAACTGATACGACAGGTCGTTGTAGTAGTCGTGCTGCCATTGGCCACCGGATGGTCTGGCCTCGAGCGCATAGCCGACTCCGTTGTTATAACAACCGAGAGTATCCTGCGGCTGGCTACAGCCTATGGCCCAGCCGCCGTCGGGATAGAATTGGTTCAATGCCGTAGAATTCGCCTGCGATGGCGGAGAGACGCCGACAGCCTGAGTGAAATCGTATGGAATAGGGAGCTCATAAAAATTGATGCTGGCACCGTTATATGCCCCTGGAAGAAGAGAATCATTATATTCATTTATCCAATGCTGATACGCTATTGAAGCTTCCGACTGTGTTGCCGGAGAAGAATTCAGGAAATACCCAAGATCTCTGCCGAATGAAGGGTATTGCCATAATACCATCGCTCCGGTGCCAGTGTCTCCCCACGCATCATGGCCTGCGATCCAATTGACCGGTTCCATGGCATCCCACCAATTCGTCGCGGCAGTCCAGTATGGATTGAGGTTGAATTGCGCTTCCGGAAAAACTTCTTGTGCGATGACGTGATTCGCCAAGGTGGCTCTGTCATTAAAAAGGCTGCCACTCGAATATGCTCTTCCCTCCCAAGCACTGCCGTCAGTGCCATAATTAAACGTGACTCCGAGCATATAGTTGATCCCGAAATCAAAAAGCTGGCGGAGTTGTGGGCTGTCTCCATATCCTGCCAGGGCCGCGATCATTGATTCGTTCAGGTTATCGATACCATGGCTAAAACCCATCTTAAAGAATGAGACTACCCCTACCTGTCCATCGACATTTGGCGGATAATAAAATATACCGTAGTTACCCTCAATAACCCACGCCGCCCGAAGCGAGAGAGCGTTCAAGACTGTCGCTTGTTGAGCGGCAGTCATAGTGTTGTACAGCCAATCATAACCAAAGCCTAGTGTTGTAAATTCGGTACCAAATGCTCCTAGAGATATATAATCAGTCGTCGGTCCGCCTTCCGCCACATAATATTCCGCGAGGTTGACCAACTGCTGTTGAAGTGAGCCGGTCCCTCCGGTATTTAGATATTTCGGGTCTTGTGTCATGGAATACACAAAAGCGACATCTCCGATATCGCCCGCCCAAGTCTGTGGATCTTCCGGAGCCGATGTCGGTGAAGCAGAATTGTCATGGTTATTCCACCACGAGTAAGCGATAGCCCTATTAGCATCTGTTATGGCCACCGCATATGATTTACCGGTATCCGTTTGGCTGGTCACTTGTCCGTTGAGCCATGCTACAAGCGCCGGCTGAGTAGCGCTAGTGAACAATAGATGCGGGTGCGCCGAGCGAGAGGCGAGGTAGCTTGAAAGAGGGCCTGAACCGCTGTCGTCTAGCATGGAACGGTCCCATGTAGTCGCGTTGGAAGCGACAGTGAAGCTCCTAGTCCTGCTCCAAACATACGGTGTGGTGGCTCCAGAGTGGATATATCCTATCCTCCAGTATACGGTGGAACCGGCATTGAACGGAGCGATGGTGTTGTAGAAGTTGAGAGGGGTTTCAACATTATTAATATACGATGGAGAGCCGCTGTTAGTGAAGCTCGAGTAGTAGGAGGTTTGGAAGATGAATTGTTTGGCCTCAACATCGCCCTTGTAATTGACATTGTTATTATCAGTCGGATCCGGAGCATACAGCCAACTGAATTGGGGAGGATTGGTAGTGACGACATCGCCGTTACCCGGTCGGAAGTTGACGCCTTCATTCCACTGTGCGTCGGCGGGTAGAGACTGAAGCGCTCCGGAACTGATTGTCTGGGTAGAAGCATGAGCGGAATGAATTTGAATAATACCAAAGAAAAATACAACGAGAGCCGTCATTATAAAAGCAATTGAGACAGCGTGATTTTTTAATGCAGATGTGACCTTTTGATTCATGGAGATTATCTTAACATACTGTGAAAAGTAGTCTGTTATACTTTGAATTACGAAACTCCACAACCTGTTGATAACTTTTCCATGTCAA
>CAZQKU010000037.1:0-7749 GCA_964593965.1 uncultured Candidatus Saccharibacteria bacterium
TCTATCTTTCCCGCTTGTCTGACAATATGAACACTATGCTCGTTTCCGGTATTCCGATGATTAGAGCCATCGAGCTGACATCGTCGGTCATTGACAATCAGATTTACAAGAAAATCTTGGCTGATGCGGTGGAGTCGGTCAAAGGCGGTAAAGCCGTTTCCGAAGCTCTTTCCGGCAACAAAGAAATCCCCGGCATTATGATCCAAATGATGAAAGTCGGTGAGGAATCGGGCGATCTTGGGGCTATTTTGAAGACTCTGGCCGCCTTTTATTCCCGTGAAGTGACGACCGCTGTGGATAACTTGGTAGATCTTATCGAGCCGGCTATGATTGTGGTGCTTGGTCTTGGTGTCGGTATTCTCGTGGCTTCGGTGCTGGTGCCTATTTATAATATCGCGAGCGCTCAATAGGGAATAGCCCGCAAAATAGGGTATATCCACATTTCCCATGTTATCCACAGAATTGTATTTACAACTACAATTATATGCGTATAATTGGAGTTATGATTATAGAAAGAAGCATAAAGTCACAAATAGAACAAGCCCTTTTTAAGGGGAAAATTGTCATTATTTATGGCGCTAGACAAGTCGGTAAGACCACTCTTGTCAAAGAAATCATTTCTTCTATTCCAGGCAGTCTGTACCTTTCATGCGAAGAGCCTGATGTTCGCAATGCTCTTACCGATACGACCTCTTCGCATATGAAGGCTTTTATCGGTTCTCCGAAAGTGGTCGTTCTTGACGAAGCTCAACGAGTGACCAACATAGGGGTATCGCTCAAATTGCTCCATGATGCCTATCCGGATATACAGATCATTGCCACCGGTTCGTCGTCGTTTGAATTGTCAAACAAAGTGACAGAGCCTTTAACAGGGCGAAATATTTCATTCATCCTCTATCCAATATCGTATGCCGAATATGCTGGAGCTATCGGAGAGCTTGAAGCGAGGCGATTGTTGGAACATCGGTTGGTCTTCGGCATGTATCCTGATATTATTGCTCATCCAAGCGCGGGCGTAAGCAAGAGCGACTCGGAGAATACCGTACGCAAGCTGGCCGAGGACTACCTTTTTAAAGATGTTCTTAGGATTGACTCCGTACGTAAACCGATCGTTATCGAAAAGCTGGCTCGTCTGCTTGCTCTGCAGAGCGGTTCTGAAGTCTCGTACAATGAAATCGCCCAAAAGCTCGAGATTAGTCGGCCGACTGTTTTGAGCTATATCCGACTGCTCGAACAATCATTCGTCATATTCCGTCTGCCGCCATGGGACAGAAATCGTCGCAATGAAATAACCAGATTTGAGAAGATATTGTTTTATGATACCGGCATGCGCAATGCTATCGCTGATGATTTTTCGCCTTTTGAAAGTCGGCACGATAAAGGTCAACTATTTGAGAACTTTTTCATCATTGAACGTTTGAAGCAGTATCAGCGTTTAGGCCGTCATGTGCGAAGTCACTTTTGGAGAACAAGGGACGGCAGTGAACTTGATCTCATTGAAGAGGAAGGCAGTACTATCCGTGCCTTCGAATGCAAATGGGGTGGGGGATCGATAGCCACCCGCGCCTGGCATAATGCCGTTCCCAACGTACCCGTGTCTATGGTTGATAGCCAATCAATGAGCGAAATCCTCCTTGGTCACGGACTCTAATGGACTCTGATACATTCCCCATGTTATCCACATATAGGCCTTTACACAAGGATTTGCTTTCTTTGCTATAATACTGGCCAAGAGGTTAAGTATTATCGGTTATTATTAGTTTATTATTCGTTATTACAATTTATGAAGAAATTCACAAAATATTCACGAGGTTTTACGCTTATCGAATTGCTCGTCGTCATCGCCATTATTGGTATCTTGTCAGCCATCGTCCTCGCCAGCTTGAGCACAGCTCGAAGCAAGGGCAAGGATGCGGCTGTTGAAGAGCAGATGTCAGGTTCACGTGCACAGGCAGAAATATTTGCGGCTTCATCAAGCAACTCTTATGCTCCATCTTCCGGTCCCAATGCTTGTGCTGCTACAACAGGTCAGGGTGGGATTTATAATATACTTGTAGGTGCAGCAAGTTCTAGTGGTGCTGCAAACTTCTCTGTAATTGGATCGGCGGTTGCCAATACAGGTTCAGGTAATTTAGGTTCTTGTTATGCTGTTTCAACTGCTTGGGTTGCAATGATGCCTTTGAGTACAGCACATAATTATTGGTGTGCTGATAGCAGTGGAAATTCAAAGTTAGAGACTTCCGATCCTGCTACGGCGTTGAGTTCATTTAGTCCAGTACAGTGTCCATAATTGAAGACTACTTCTTAAGTAAAAAACCGAGTCAAACTCGGTTTTTTGTATGCTATAATCAAGGTATGAAAAATCAAAAAGGCTTCACCCTCATCGAGCTTCTTGTCGTCATCGCTATCATTGGCATCATGTCTGCTGTGGTATTAGCCAGTTTCTCTGCCGCTAAGTCGCGGTCGCGTGATGTCAAGAGAATTTCTGATTTGTCGAATATTCAGCTGGCTTTGGCGGGGTATTTCAATCGGTGCGGGGATTATCCAGCGATGGCTTCTACCTCAGCTGGTTATCCGAGTGATACTGGTTGTCCAAGCGGTATAACGTTAGGAACCTATATTGCAAACATACCTACTGATCCGACAAATACCGGCAGCTTTATATATACCTATTATGCTGACAGCGGCAAGGATGACTATTTCCTCCATGCGACATTGGAAAATAACAATAATCCAACCAATAATAGCCTTTCTTCAGTACCTTCTTGGTATACACCGGGAGTTAATTGCTCCCAAACCACGTACGATTATTGCGTTGGGCCGAAATAGCAACGTATATTAAATTAAAACGCATTTTAATTAGAAATTACTCATGGATCCCTACTTCCTCTTACTCGCTTTCATTCTTGGCACGATTATCGGCAGTTTTTTGAATGTGGTGGCGTACCGCTACAATACCGGCATGGGTTTGGGTGGCCGATCGAAGTGCATGACCTGTGCTCGGACGCTGACATGGATCGAGCTGGTGCCGCTCGCGAGTTTCATGGCTCAAAAAGGCGCTTGCCGAAAATGTAAAAGCAAAATCTCCTGGCAATATCCGCTCGTCGAATTCTTGGCTGGCGTCCTTTTTGTGCTCATTTTCATGAAATTTCCGCCGCTTACTCTCGCGGCAGGATTGATGACGCTCGTACAGCTCGTCATGGCTGGGCTTCTCATCGTCATTGTGGTCTATGATATCAAGCATAAGGTCATTCCGAATGCTCTGGTCTACGCTTTTGCAGTCATTGCCTTTTTCAGCATCTTTTTAAATCCAGCAAGTGCTATTGCAGTTGTTGTCACCGCTTTTGCCACGCCACTTTTCCACCTGCCCGCTCTCGGCGACCTTCTGTCCGGCCCGCTCTTGGCTTTACCCTTCGCTCTGCTCTGGCTGGTCTCTCGCGGTCGCTGGATGGGCTTGGGTGATGCCAAGATCATGCTCGGCATTGGCTGGGCACTTGGCCTCAACGCCGGTCTTTCCGCTATCTTTTTGGCTTTTTGGATCGGCGCGGCAGTGTCCGTCATTTGGGTGCTCATCGCCTACCACCGTATCGAAGGCCGCCGCGAAATCCCTTTCGCTCCCTACCTTGTCCTCGGCATGTACCTCGTGCTCCTCTTCAACATTTCCGTCATCGATATTAACCCATTTCTTGGTATACTTAGCAGGTAAAGTAGGATAAGTGAATTGAAATTATAGTTCAAGTAATATGATCTTCCCGAAATCAAAAGAACATGTGTTTTTAGAGACTTGTGAGCGCGACGGCGCGAGCACGAGGAAAATTTCAGCAGAAATTTATCCGTGCTCTAAAAACACATGTTCTTTTGATTTCGGCAGAGGCTTCACCCTACTTGAACTGATAATTTCCCTCGCCATCTTCGCCTTCATGACCGCCTTCCTCCTGGCAAAATACGGCACCTTCAATCAAAGCGTCATCTTGACCGATCTTGCCTATGACACCGCTCTCGCTATTCAAAATGCCCAAGCTTCGGCTCTCGATGTCCAGGGTGCCACAGCTTCCGGCGCTCCCAGCACAATCCTGTACAACAACGTCTATGGTATACACTTCACCGCTCCATCGAATAACTTTATCTATTTCGTCAATCCGGCAAATTCAACAAGCACTCCATCTCAAACGTTTATAGCCAGTGGTCTCGGCGCAAGCAGTAATCTCGGCATCTATACTATGAAAGCGGGGGATACAGTGAGCCAGATGTGCATTATCAGTGCATGTGCCGGCGGCGGCACATCTGTTCTCGCTCTCGATGTCTCTTTCCAACGTCCCAACCCTGATGCTACTATTATCGGTACTGTTAGTGGTGTCAACGCGACCTCTACCTATGCCGACATTACCATATCGGGAAACGACGGTTCAACGAGAGACGTCATCATTCGGGGTACGGGAGAGATAAGCGTATCAAATTAAAATGCGAAACATAACAGCATGAAAAACCAAGGCTTTACCTTAATTGAAATCATCGTCTCACTGGCTCTCTTTGCCGTCGTGGCAGTGGTGGCTGTCGGTGCTTTTTTGAAAATCATTGACGCCAACCGTCGATCGGAAGCCATTGAAACTGCCGTCAACGATACCAGCTTTGCCTTGGAATCAATGTCTCGCGATATTCGGGTCGGTAGTGATTATCGATGTACGTCGGCTAGAACGCCTGATACACTTATTACGTCAGATTCAAACGGTCTCAAGAGTTGTTCTCTCAGTCAAGGTAACATGATTGAATTTAATTCTTCGACTATGGGTACGGGTTCAGGTAATACTACATGTCATCTCATTCATGCGTATGAATTGTCCGAAGATGCTACCCAAAAAGGTATTATCCAAAAAGCGGAACAATCAACATGCGGTCAAGCTTTCTCTTTTATTCCATTGACCTCGACCTCCTCGGATTTGACCATCCAGACCTTCGATATAAAGGTTGATGGATCATGGCCGGGAATCGATCCGAGCAATCCCCAAGGTGTCCAGCCGAAAGTCTTCATTTTGATCAGCGGTACGGCGGGCATAAGCCAAGAAGATCAGACGGCATTTACGGTGCAAATGTCGGCATCGCAGAGAGTTATGGAATATTGATGATAATGGTATACATGCTATGAAAATTATGAAAACCATTCCAACAAAAGTCATTTCAACGAAAATAGCACAAACAGCTCACGCGAGTCGCGGTTTTACTATTTTGGAAACGCTTGTGGCTATCGCTATTCTTCTCATCTCGATTGCCGGGCCTCTGACCATCGCCGAAAAGAGTCTCGTCACCGCGGCCAATTCAGAGAATCAAATGATAGCGTCGTATTTGGCTGAAGATCTCATGGAATATATCGAAAATGTTCGCGATAACAATCTTCTATTGATAAATAATGGTAGCGTAACGCCATGGTTGGAGATCAATGGAGGAAATATGTTAGATATCTGTAGTACGACAAAAAATAATGTATGCGATTTTGATACTATGCAATCAGCCGTATCACCTACGCTTGCTACTTGTTTAGCAGGGGCAATAAAAGCAGCAATTAATGGACAGAATGTGTGTCAACTTTACCTTAATCCAACTACTTTGAATGATGGATCATTGTACTACTCTTCCACCCAAGCCTCGAATGCTTCTGCAACGAAATTCTGGCGCGGATTCACACTCACTTCCATGGGTAGCGGCGACATTTCCACTGCCACATCCACTCTCGTCACCGTAACGGTGGAATGGAATACCGGCGGTGTCGCAGAAGATGTTGTTCTTCAGAATATGTTGTTCAATACGATACGGTAAAATCAATATGAAATCACCTCTATCGCCATCGAAAATAGCACGTTTGAAAAGTCACAAAAAAGGCTACACCCTTTTGTTTGCTGTTCTGGTATCAGCTTTGGTTCTTGCTGTCGGTATATCGCTTCTCGATACCACTCGCAAAGAGCTTACCTTAACTTCCGGCGCTCGCGAATCGGATTATGCTTTCTACGCGGCTGATGCCGGCTACGAATGTGCCCTCTATTATGATTATCAAGGCGCGAGCGGCAGTGGGGCGACATTTTTTTCCACAACTACATTTATTGCCAATGGTTTGACACTGCCGCTTTCATGCGGCACCAACGCAGGTAGCAGTCAAGTCAGCTCTGCAGTTACCATGGTTAGCAGTGCTTTTATGATGGGTACTCAATATGATTTTACCTTCAGCATGCCGATTGAAGGAAATGCCTGCGCCTACGTTGATGTCAATAAAATATATAATTCTTCGGGTGTTTCCACGACGACGGTCTATTCATTCGGCTATAATATGGGTTCGGAAGGGACCAGTCCCAATTTCGATTGTCTCGGTAAAAATAATAATACGGAAAAGGTTGACAGGGAATTGGTCACGACATATTCTTGGCAATGAGAAATGGTAAAGATGAAAACAAGTGCACCGCATACAGTCATAGACCGGCTCAAAAAGCTCAAATTAGCGATAGAAAAATATCGTTATGAATATCACGTACTCGACAAGACACCTATTTCTGAAGCGGCTCTTGATTCGCTCAAGCACGAACTTGTGGAAATAGAAGCGAAATATCCTGAGCTGGTCACGCCTGATTCGCCGTCGCAGAGAGTGGCGGGCAAGCCACTGCCAGAATTTACAAAAGTGGAACATCAAGTGCCGCAATGGTCGTTTAACGATGCTTTTTCGGAGGATGAAATTCGCGAGTTTGATGCTCGGACGAAGCGGTTCTTGAAAAGCGAAACAGCTGGCGGCAAAGGAGCAGTTTCACCGACATATACTCTCGAACATAAAATAGACGGCTTGAAAATCGTCTTGACGTATGAGAAAGGTCTTTTGAAATTGGCGGCGACGCGCGGCGATGGAACAGTAGGCGAAGATGTGACGGAGAATGTCAAGACTATCGAATCGGTGCCACTGCGCCTGACCCAGCCGGTAAATATTATTGTCGAAGGCGAAGTCTGGATGAGCAAAAGCCAGCTTACCATTTTAAATAAAAAGCGGGCGAAGGATAACCTCGAACCTTTTGCCAACCCGAGAAATCTGGCCGCCGGTTCCATTCGTCAGCTCGATCCGAAAATTGCGGCCGAGCGAAAATTACAGACGTTCATTTATTATATTGCGCGATACAATCCGGCTATGCCACCTATGCCCGCCACCCAGCACGGTTCACTCGAATTCCTCCGCGAACTTGGTTTCAAGGTCAATCCCTATTGGAAGCACGTCAAGACTGTCGAAGATATCGTCGCCTATTGGAAAGAATGGCACAAGAAAATGCCGAAACAGGACTATAATGCGGACGGTATCGTGGTGAAAGTTGATGAGCTGACACTCCAGACGACGCTCGGCTATACCGGCAAAGCGCCGCGTTGGGGTATTGCTTTCAAATTTCCCGCTGAGCAGGTGACGACCGTGCTCGAAGATATAGTCTTCCAAGTCGGCCGGACGGGCGTGGTCACGCCGGTCGCGCATCTGCGGCCAGTGCTCGTGGCCGGCTCGACGGTCTCACGGGCGACTTTGCATAATGAAGATGAAATCAAGCGGCTCGATGTGCGCATCGGTGATACGGTTATTCTCCAGAAAGCAGGTGATGTCATTCCTGATATTGTTTCTGTTGTGCATGAACTGCGGCCGAAGGATTCCAAGCCTTTTGTCTGGCCGACGCATGTAGCGGCATGCGGTGTTGGTGATGGAACGGGAGCGGATGTGGCACGAGATGCCGGCAGAATTGA
>CAZQKU010000038.1:0-7490 GCA_964593965.1 uncultured Candidatus Saccharibacteria bacterium
CCACGCCGATTTCACTTTCACCGTTCACCGTGCCATCCGCTGAGCTGACTTGGACGTCAATAGTGAAAGGTCGGGCGATGAGAGCGCCGGTGATAGTCAGGCTTTGCTTGTTATAGCCGCTTTGATCGCCAAGTGTCGTCGAATCTTGTTTCCATGTATAGATGAGGTTTTTGGGATCAATGGGATTGCCGCTGGCATCGTCGAGATGCGGTATGGCAATTATTTTGAGAGTATTTTGGGCGACGAAAGGCTCTTTACCGCGATAGAGCGGAGGTACATAGCCGCTCGTTTCCTCTATCATGTCTATGGATGAAGATTTGATGGTGACGACTTTTTGGATACTGGCACCTTCGACGGTATTGATGTTCGCCATTATGGTGACGGTCTTGCCGATGGCCGGAGCTGGCACGGTAACGCTTGTCATGCCGGTGCCTTTGGCGAAGGATTTGCCACCGACGAGCCAGTTGATAGCCGCGCCATTGAGATCGGTGGTGTAGCTGACCACGCTGACCGTGACGCTTGTGCCGGGAGCAGGACTTGCAGGCGTCGCGCTTATGTCTACTCCATCAATAGAGGCGGTGCCGATGACGGATTGGGCGTGGGCGACGATAGGATGGGCAATGGGAAATTGAGCCAGTAGAAGACCAGCCGAGAGACTTATGAAAGTTAGGAGAACAAAGGCGAAGAGAGTAATCTTTTTCATCTTCATTATTTTAGCATATTATTCCAATTGTTGAGGGCTACGGATACCATCGGTGTTTAATGGCTGACGAGTGGAAGGATTTGGTTGGCGGATGCCATTTTGATTGAGAGGTTGGTGCAAGGAATATGAGATATCCGCTTCTTCACCAATTTTATTGAGAGCACCCATGATTTTTGGATGTTTTTTAGCGATGCGATTTTGTACAACAACGGTAATATGAGTATATGCAACATCCAATATCCACAATGGCAAAGCACTTACTGTCGCTTCTTCCGCGAGGAAGAAAGCTATAAGGCCAAGAAGACGCGAAGGATTTGCCATCGATACTCCTTTTATTTGAAAATACCAACCAAGGCAAAAGCCTATGACAGGATCAAGAAGAGCATTTATAACTTCTCCAACTACAGGTATGAGGTCAAGAAGAAACTGGGCAAGATCAATAAAACCGATTACCCCATAAAGGATTATCCAATCACCTGTTTTCATTTTGGAATTCATAGTAGGAAGGAAAGAATATCAAATAGTATATCAAAATAGCTCAACATTCACACTTCCAGTCTGTCATACTTGAGTTTTATTTATTTGCTTTTTCAAAATGGATTTGATATTATTGTTCCATAAACGCTTGCGGGGAGTCATCCCCTCATCGGCATTGTTGCTGGGGGCAAGCTACTCAAAGTCCGCTTCGGCGGGCTTTTAGTTTGGAAATCGTATTATATTTTTTGCGCAGGAGTAGAATTTTGCACCACGTTTGTTGTATTCCCCTCCGCCGCTTCCAGTTTTTCTTTCGCTTCTTTGATGGCCATGACTTGAGCAGGATTGGTGGTAATGATCTGGTCCTCGGTATACGAAGCGATGACCTTTATGGCAACATGCTTCAAGCCGACGAAGAAGATGCCTTCACCCACTTCCGATTCGAGGAGGAGATATTTTTCTTCATCAGTCAGATTGAACGTGTGCTGGATTTTATCCATGGATGTTGGCGACTGTTTCAAAAGTATCTGGATGGAGGAGTTCGTAAGAATAGGCATACCGTACGGCGATGCGAGAAAGTCATCCACGTCTTGGGTGATGGTGGCGAGACCGAGGTAGTATTTACGGCCGCGTTTCGCCAAACTGAGCAGGAATGAAGCCGTATCTTCTGATTTCATCATCCACCAGGCCTCGTCAATGACGAGCAGGCGCTTCTTCGGCTCGCGACGGATGGCATTCCATATATAATGTGTGACGATATACATAGCCACCGGCTTGAGTTCATCTTCCATGTCGCGGAGGGAGAAGACGGCGAACTTTTTGTTGATATCAACGTTCGTTGGTCTATTGATAAAGCCTGACCATGTACCCTTAGTGTATTTTGTCAAACGTTCTACGAGCGATTCGGCACCTTCCATGCCGGCGAGAACGAGCTCGAAGTCAGAGAGGAGTGGCGGCGTGGCATTCGAGAAGTCAGAATCGGGGGTAATATCTTTGAGCGCGTATGTTTCACTGATGGCACGGTCAATGATAGCATCTTCTTCCTGGGTCAAGCCGCCGAGCATAATGCGGAAAAGACCGACGAGGTTGATTATGTTCGATCGCAGGACATCAGATGCCGCTTCGTCCTCTCGGGCGATGGGCAGGTCGAAAGGATTGATATGGTTTTCAGAATTGAGGGAAATGTTGAAGTACTTCCCTCCGGTTGCCGTAGCCATGTATTCATATTCGCGTTCAGGGTCAATGACGATGACTTCGGCATCGAACATGAGGGTACGGAGAATTTCCAGCTTGGTGCAGTAGGACTTGCCTGAGCCGGACTTGGCGAAGGTGACAGAATTGTAGTTCTCGAGGAGGAAGCGGTCGAAAAGGACGAGCGACGAGTTATGTCGGTTTATTCCATAAAGAATGCCTTTATCAGAGGTCAGGTCGAAGGAAACGAAAGGAAAAATACTCGACAATGGAGAAGAATTGAGTTTGGAGTGGATCATCAGCCGGTCATCACCGAGAGGCAAGACGCTCTTGTAGCCATCTTCTTGTTGGAAAAGAGCTGGTTTAAGATACACAAGCTTTGATTCGAGAATAGATTTTATTTCCGACTCAAGCTTGTCGAGCTCGCTGTCGGAATCGCCGAATATGGTAATATAAACGCCGACGTCAAAGATTTTTTCCTGGGCTTGCTGGAGATTATTGCGCAGACCTTCGAGATCCTGGTACGCGGTATCAAGCATCGGGTCGCGGACAAGGCCTTTTTCCTCGCGCTGGCTGATTTGGCTCTGGACTTCAGCCACCTTTTTCTGGAAATGGCGGAGGATTTTAGCCGTATCCACAGGATGGATAAAAATGGAAATGTTGAAGACTTTATCGAGGTTGATGATCGGGGCGAACCATGAGTCGGTCAGATAGCGCGGATATGAAATGACGAAAAAGGTGCGTGCCACTTTCTCGCCGAGGTTGATTTCTTTTGGACCGATTTTCAGAGCGGATGGAGCAATGATGTCCTTGAGTTCAAGCACTCCTTCCGCATAAATATCCTCCGGCAGAAGCGACGTGATAGCCACTTTGTCGTCTTTTTTCCCTAATAATTTTCCAAAAAAGCTCATATTTTTTAAAATTTAAAACTGGCGTTTGTTATTATTCAATCAATGTCAATTGATCTGCATCGGCTTCTCCGTATCGCCCGGGTTGAAAATCTTGTAGAACAATTCTACCACTTCTTCGGTACCAAGTTCGGCTACTCGGATGCCGCAGCGCGTCAACCCCTGCTCGACCGAGCCGATGCGCTGTTCCAGCTGGCTTCGGGATTCTTCAAATTCTTCGTTGGCGAGGGTTTTCTGTTTGTTCTGGATACCCGAGCTGCTTGCGGTCGAGCCTGTGTCATTTGAGCCTCCGCTTCCAGCGCTTCCGCCGCCTTTTCTACCAAAAAGACCTTTGATAGGATTTTTGCTCAAGCTTATCTGGGACGGCGAATACGGTATGACCACGAAGAAGCTTTTGGTCATGATGCTCGAATTATCCACGAAAGTCTTGACGAATTCGATATATTCTCGAGTCTGGATTTTCATCAGTTCGGTCTGTTGTTCCTTGTAGCGGCTTTCGAGGAGGGCGACATACGGCCGAATGTCGAGCTTTTTCGATTCAACGAAGATTTGCACGGAAAAATCAAGGGAATTGAGGAAGTTTTGGAACTGGAAAATAATGGAATTCTGCTCATCGGTGGATTTCAAAGCGAAGTTGACCGACGTCGCCAAGACGATGGCTCGCAAGGATCCGTCATTTAATATGACGATACCGTCGCGGATTTCCTTTATTGGTACGAATTCTTGGGTTGTTTTTGATGCGGTAGCCATTTTTAATAATTTCTTTTAACTTTTTTGCCGTTTCTTTCCCCTAGCGTTGATTCCTGTCGCTATACAAACTTTCCTTTATGTCGAGACTCCATGCCAAATCTTTGAGCTTGCTCTCGGAAATCTTCGGCACCATGATGCCGGCATAATTCTTGCCGTCTTTGACCGCTTGTGCGGCCGCTTCGCTGGGAGTAAGCTTCTTCCCCGGATCTGGCCGGCGATCTTCTTTTTTCCAAATATAGAGTTTGGCGGTGAAGAAATATTTGAAAGCAGATTCAACAACGTTGATGAAGGGCTTGTTATTGACTTTATAGAAAGCCATGGCGCCCGAGAATGCGGCCACGATGAGGATAAGCGGCACGGCAATGAGAAGGGTGATGAATTCATATATAATAAAGCACAAACCAGCCCCGCCGGCCAAATAAATGAACTGTTTGAGCGTCAGCGGCCCAAATATCTTATCCTCAACCTCGATGAATTGTGGCACTTGGAACTGCATGGGCTTTATTATAGCGTACTATTACTCTATCGGCTCGCGGTAAGGGTCGGGACCGATTTTCTTTTCGACGATTTCGGTTTTTGTTGAGACTGGCGAAGACATCATGCGATCCATCATGTTGAGGGATGTGGCTGGTTTTACAGGAGTTGATGGAATAGTTGGACTAGGTATTGCTGTTGAGACAGTTTTTTGTGTTGGTTCTGACTTTTGCCATGGTATGACCAAAGGATATTCTTCAGAGAGGAGGTTTATTGGTGGATTTGATGGACTAGAAGATGTTGGGTTTTCAATAGTTTTGAGAACATTTTCTTTATCAATATTTTTTTTCTGATCTATTGTAGCTTCTATTTGTGTTGAATTATCAGTAAATATTGCCCGCATTTCACTCTTCAATTTCGAGAAAACTTTAATGTTCAATTCATTGATTATTTTCTCGGTGAGATCGTCATTTATTTCAAGTTTATTTTTGATAGTTTTGCTAAATGTACGCGATGGCGTTATACCAAGCAATACCGAATTGACTGCCGCGCACAATTCACCAATCTGATCAATATTTAATCCTAGATTTTCACCCAAGGCAACGATTTGATCCGAAAAATCCTTCGATTCTATAAGTTCTTTTATTTGAGGTGGTATTTCTTTAGGCATAATTTTATTTGTTATAGTATTAACTCCATACACCGATATTGTCATTTATATATTTATGTGCTGGATGCGTAGGATCATAACTGATAGCTGAGCCAATTTTACTTCTCGTGACACGGTCCATAGTGTCCATATCTTTGAGTTGTGAAGGTCTGAGATTAGCTATGAAGGCACTATTGTTAAAGGCTCCTTTACCTTTAGCATGATTGTCGAATTCCGCCAACGTCTTTCCGGATGCATTTTTCATCATATTAGTGAGAGTGTCAGCGGCTGTCTTATCTCCAGCCGAAGCTTTCTGAGACAAATCAGACATAAATTCAATACGCTTTTCTGAAATAGCAAGCTTATCCTTATCCGACATCGTGCCACTTTCAATTTTCGAGAATACTCCTTCGCTCAGATGTGGTATGACAAGCTCATTGGTGAGAATATCTTTATCAAGCGAGACTTTTTCACTATCGGTAAATGTATCAAGCGCAGTTTTAACTCTACCAGCATCATTCTTCTTAATTGCATCTCTGAGTTCATTGATTCTATCAATGCTCCTTTGCTTCGTTCCTCGTTCTTTGCTTTCTTTGGCGGCAACAGTTCTTGATTTTCCACTGTCCCAACCAGCATTGGCGGCAGCACCCGAAGTATTTTTGCGTATTGTCTGTCCAACAAGAGTATTTGAAAGAGTTGGAGCATATTTATCAAGGAACTTTTCAGTACCTTCACCCAGTCGGCCAACCGTATTCCTTCCCACCACTCCCTGTGTCCAATTCTTTGCCGCCTTACCCCATTCCATCACTTTATCTGCAGGGCAGAGAGCAAGGGCTGCGACCATTGGTGCATTGATGAAGAAGAAAGCGATGATGTATTGGAGGACGATGCCAACCGTTGAGGCGCTGACGATGGAGTTAACGGTGCCCGACGCAGAACTTGGTACGGAGCTGACTTTAGCAAAATTAAAGAAAGCTGGATCATTAATGACACTCATAGCCACATACATAAGAAGGAGATAAATCGGCATGAAGGTACACATGCAAATAAGGGTTTTGAGCCATTTGTCGGCATATTCCTTTGTTTTCGGCAAAATCATGCCTATGAAATATATCGGTGAAAATGCCATGAGAAGAAGAAGCACGCTGAGCCGAACGGCGAAAGTTACTGCGGCAAAGAGGAAACTGAATGCGGCAGTAACCATGAGGACGGTACCTCCAGCGTATGCAAGAGTGATGTCTTGGTATTTGTTCGGATTAGTTCCTGCTGCAGAAGTAAAGGTTTTCGCCGCATCAATTTGTTGTATATCAAGCTTTTGCATGAAGACGTTGGAAATGCCACCGTCGTTGAAGGCGTTGCTTATCATACCGGTGAAGGCACCTGCCGCACTGTTTGAAGAAGCGACAGTGCTTTGTCCCGGAGCGATAGCATTGTAAAAAGAAAGAGAAACGATGTTTGACGTATCAACGAGAAGTTTAGTGAAGAAAAGGCTGAAGTTGATGAGTAGACCGGCAATGATGATATTTTTTATCAATTTTCCAAGACCGAAGCCGATGGTTCCGTCGAGACCGAGAATCATCATTATTGAAGCCCACAGAAGAAGAAATATGATGAATATGCTTGAGAAATCTCGGAGCGTTCTCCATGCTATGCCAATAGCAGGAGTATAAGTGACAATCTGACTTATGTTGAGTGTCGCCACCATAGCGCCGTTCAAAAGGACACCGGTAATGGTGAGTAATGCACCTGCCGCGGCAAAACAAAGTTCGGCGATCCATGATGTTCCCATAAAAACGCAGTCAAGCACGCTGGAGTTCGGTCCGAGCAACCCACAATCCGCATACGCAAAATGCGGTGTTGCCAGCACAAAGACTGGTATTGCCACCGCGGCCAGAGTTATGAAGATTTTTAAGTGATTGCGTTTCATGGTCTTTATTCTTTTTGATGTATCATCATAGGTTGCTTGTTGTTCCGCCGAGTCCTGTCTCATATGTTGCCGGATTGAATGATTCACATGCACTCAAGCGACTGTTTGCATCTGCTTGGATCGGAGCGATTGAGGATTCTATTGATTTGAGATTATTTGTAGAATTAAGGACATCAACTGCCGTTGGTAAGTTACCGCTTTCTGATAGACTCTGAAGTTCTTCGCTAGTTGTACTTAGGTCATTGACATCTTGGGCTGAAGATACTCCTGCCGATAGACTGTTGAATGATTGTAGATTAGCGTTGGCGTTGTTGTCGGCAGTCGTAAGATTGGCGATATCGGTAGCTAGAATCGGCGCAGTCGTTGTGGCTAGGATTTGTTGGATTTGATTGGCCTGACTTTGAACATATGCAA